>NZ_JBHVEG010000003.1:0-87232 GCF_042802395.1 Promicromonospora sp. NPDC057488 | reverse complement strand
GATTCCGGGCCCGATGACTGGGCAGAAGCGCACTTTCTGCGTTCCGAGACTGGGTTTCAGGAACCCGCGGGACCGGGTCTCAGATCGTGCGTGCTTTTTACCGGTACTCGCGGTAGCGTGTATCTCGATCCAGCGGCGTCGCACCCGGACGCCGCCGTCCCGAAAACCCCAGGAGTCCTGCTGATGACCGCAGCCCCGGAAACACCGCGTGCCCGCCGCGCCGTACGCGACGTCGTCTTCGTCGACGGCGCCCGCACGCCCTTCGGCAAGGCCAAGCCCGACGGCATGTATGCCGAGACGCGTGCCGACGACCTGATCGTGAAGGTGGTGCGCGAGCTGCTGCGGCGGCACCCCGAGCTCCCCCCGGAGCGGATCGACGAGGTGGCGATCGCCGCCACGACGCAGCAGGGCGACCAGGGGCTCACCCTCGGGCGCACCGTGGGCATGCTCGCCGGCCTCCCCCAGTCCGTGCCGGGCTACGCCATCGACCGCATGTGCGCCGGCGCCATGACGGCCGCCACCACCACGGCCGCGGGCATCGCCATGGGCGCCGCCGACGTCGTGATCGCCGGCGGCGTGGAGCACATGGGCCGCCACCCGATGGGCTTCGACGCCGACGTCAACCCCCGGTTCGTGGCCGAGAAGCTCGTGGACCCGCAGTCGCTGAACATGGGCGTCACCGCGGAGAACCTGCACGACAAGTTCCCGCAGCTCACCAAGGAGCGCGCCGACCGGTTCGCCGTCGAGTCGCAGGCCAAGTACGCCAAGGCGCTGGCCAACGGGAACATCGACCCGGACCTGGTGCCGGTCGCCGTCCGCTCGGCGGAGCTGGGCTGGGGCCTGGCCACCACGGACGAGCTGCCCCGCCCGGAGACCACCTTCGAGTCCATCCAGGGCCTCAAGACGCCGTTCCGCCCCGGCGGCCGGGTCACCCCGGCGACGTCGTCCCCGCTGACCGACGGCGCCACCGCCGCCATCCTCGCCTCGGGCGACGTGGCGGCCGAGCTGGGCCTGCCCGTGAAGATGCGGCTGGTCTCCTACGGGTACGCCGGCGTGCCGCCGGAGATCATGGGCTACGGCCCGGTGCCCTCCACGGAGAAGGCGCTCAAGGCCGCGGGCCTGACCATCGACGACATCGGCCTGTTCGAGCTGAACGAGGCCTTCGCCGTGCAGGTGCTCTCGTTCCTGGACCACTACGGCATCGCCGACGACGACCCGCGCGTGAACCCGTACGGCGGCGCGATCGCCATGGGCCACCCGCTGGCCAGCTCGGGCGTGCGCCTCATGACGCAGCTCGCCCGCGAGTTCGAGCAGCACCCCGAGGTGCGCTACGGGCTGACCGCCATGTGCGTGGGCCTGGGCCAGGGCGGCAGCGTCATCTGGGAGAACCCGCACCACGCCGACTACTCCGGCCACACGGACGAGGAGAACTGACCCGTGTCTGAGACCACCTTCACCGAGCGCGTCACCCACGCGCTGGTCCGCGACGTCCAGCTCCCCGGCGGCGCCGGCGTGCTCGCCCTGGTCACGCTCGACAACGGCCTGGACCACACCAAGCCGAACACGCTCGGGCCGGGCGGCATGGCCGAGCTGCGGGCCGCCCTGGAGACCGTGCGCGGCCGCGCCGAGGCCGGCGAGATCGCCGCCGTCGGCGTGACGGGCAAGCCGTACTTCCTCGCGGCGGGCGCCGACCTCAAGGGCGTGACCACGCTGAGCGGCCACGACGAGGCCGTCGAGCTGGGCCGCATGGGCCACGCCGCCTACACGATCCTCGGCGACCTGAGGGCCACCACGGGCGTGCCGACCTTCGCGTTCGTGAACGGCCTGGCGCTCGGCGGCGGCCTCGAGGTCGCGCTGAACTGCGACTACCGCACCGTGGCGTCCGACGCCGCCGCGCTCGGCCTGCCCGAGACCGGCATCGGCCTGGTGCCCGGCTGGGGCGGCGCCTACCTCGTGCCGCGCCTGGTCGGCGTCGAGAAGGCGATCGAGGTCATCCTCACCCGCCCGGCGGCGAACAAGCCGTACAAGCCGGCCGAGGCCCTGAAGATCGGCCTGGTCGACGCGCAGTTCGAGGCCGCCGACTTCCTGGAGCAGTCCATCATCTGGGCCGCCAAGGTCGTCACCGGCGAGATCGAGGTGCCGCGCCGCGAGCTGGACCCGCAGCCCGTGTGGGACGCCGTGACCGGCGCCGCCAAGGCCCAGCTCGACGCCGTGGTCGGCACCTCGCGCCCCGCCCCGGGCCGCGCGCTGGAGCTGATCGCGGGCGCCCGGAACGCCGCCAAGACGGACGCGTTCGCGGCCGAGGACGAGGCCCTGGCGGACCTCATCATGTCCGACGAGATGCGCGCCAGCATCTACGCGTTCAACCTCGTGGGCGCCGGCAAGAAGCCCGCGGGCGCGCCGGACCCGAAGCTCGCGCGGCCGATCACCCGCGTCGGCGTCGTGGGCGCGGGCCTGATGGCCGCGCAGATGGCGTTCCTGTTCGCGCAGCGGCTCGGCGTGCCCGTCGTCATGCGCGACCTGGACCAGGACCGCGTGGACAAGGGCCTGGCCTTCGTCCGCGAGACGGCGGAGAAGCTGGCCGGCCGCGGGCGCCTGACGCCCGAGGCCGCCACGCGCATCGTCGCCTCGGTGAGCGGCACCACGGACATCGGCGAGTTCGCCTCGTGCGACTTCGTGATCGAGGCCGTCACCGAGGTCATGGCGCTCAAGAAGAAGGTGTTCGCCGAGCTGGAGGGCATCATCTCGCCCGAGGCGATCCTGGCCACCAACACCTCGGCGCTGTCCGTCACCGAGATGGCGGCCGACCTGGCCCACCCCGGGCGCGTGGTCGGCATCCACTTCTTCAACCCGGTGGCCCAGATGCCGCTGGTCGAGGTGATCAACGCCGAGCACACCTCCGACGAGGCGCTGGCCACGGCGTTCGCGATCACCAAGAAGCTGCGCAAGACCGCGGTCCTGGCGGGCGACCGCCCGGGCTTCGTGGTCAACCGGCTGCTGCTGCTGGTGATGGGCAAGGTCATGGACGCGATCGAGAACGGCACCCCGGTCGCCGTCGCCGACCGCGCGCTCGCGCCGCTCGGCTTCCCGATGCCGACGTTCGAGCTGCTCGACCTGGTCGGCCCCGCCGTCGGCCTGCACGTGCTCACCTCGCTGCGCGAGGACCTGGGCGAGCGCATCCCGGCCTCCCCCGGCCTGCAGAAGCTCGTGGCCGACGGCACCCGCGTGGTGCTCGACGCGCCTGCCAAGGGCCTGCCCAAGCCCGTCGACCCGGCCATCCAGGCCGTGTTCGGCGAGGCGCTCGTCGCGGGCGAGACGGGCCGCCACGGCCAGGTCGTGCTCGACGCCGACGGCGTGCTCGACGCGGTGCTGACCACCCTGACCACCGAGATCGGCCTCATGCTGGAGGAGGGCGTCGTGCCCTCGCCGCAGCAGATCGACCTCGCGATGATCCTGGGCGCCGGCTGGGGCTTCCACACGGGCGGCATCACGCCGTACCTGGACCGCACCGGCTACAGCGAGAAGGTGTTGGGCCGGCGGTTCCTGCCGGACGGCGTGGCGAACGTGCCCACCTCCGCCTGACCTCGCCTGACCTCGCCTGACCTGGCCCGACCCGGGCCGGACGCACGACCGGGACCCTCCGGCGGCGGCACGCATCTTGCGTGCCGGCTGTCGGAGGGTCCCGCTACGCTCGCGCACATGACGGATGCCAGCTCGGGCACGCGAGCGCACTACGTCGTCGTCGGCGACGGCCCCCTCGCGTTCCGCCTCACCCGGGCGCTCGCCAGCCGCTTCCGCGGCTCGGTCACGGTGCTGGTGCCCGACCGCGCCTCGCGGTACGCCCAGGACATGGTCGCGCTGGACGACGTCGACGTCGTCGAGGCGGCGCGGATCGACGAGGAGGCGCTGAAGGCGGCGGGCATCGAGCGCGCCGCGGCGGCCGCGCTCGTGGACCAGGACGACGGCGGGAACGTCGCCCTCGCGCTCCTGCTCCGCGAGATCCTGCCCGGGCTGCGCGTGGTGGTCCGCATCTTCGACGAGTCGCTCGGCCGGCACCTGGAGGACGACCGCTGCACGGTCCTGTCCTCCTCGGCGTTCTCCGCCCCCGAGATCGTGGGCGCGGCGCTGCGCCGCCAGGTCCGCCTGCCGGTGCGGCACCGCCGCCTGGTCACGGTGTCGGACGAGGAGGAGGCCCTGCCCACCCGCATGGTCCTGTTCGCGTCCGACGGCGGCGACGACGTGGTGGCCCTGCCGACCGAGGGCGAGCTGGGGGCGCTGACGCCCAAGGTGCTCCTGGCGGACGCCGGCCCGGACGACGTGCTGCCGGAGGTCAAGGCCGAGCTGGAGCCCGACGAGGACGAGGTGGACCCGCACCGGCGCCGCCGGTTCGGCGACTACCTGCGCACCCTGGCGATCACGTCGGGCTGGAACCTGCTGCTGGCCGCCGCCGTGCTGCTGGTGGTGGTGCTCGTCGGGGCCGTGACCATCAAGCTGGCCACCGGGGCCTCGTTCCTCGGGGCGCTGTACGAGGCGGTGCTGCCGTCCCTGGCGGGCAGCGACCCGGACCACGACGCGCACCCGGTCGTCAAGGTCACCCAGGTGGCGCTGACGGTCGTGAGCGTCGCCGTGATCCCCTGGGTCACCGGTGTGGTGGTCGACGGCGTCGTGCGCACCCAGCGGCTGCTCGACACCGGCTCGCCGCTGCACGCGATGTCCGACCACGTGGTCGTCGTCGGCCTGGGCGACCTCGGCACCCGGATCGTGCGGTCCCTGGACCGGCGCGGCGTCCCGGTCGTCGCGGTCGACATCGACGAGTCGGCGCGCGGCATCGCGGTGGCGCGCGCCCGCGACGTGCCCGTGGTGATCGGCGACGCCCGGCGGGCCACGACCCTGCGCAGCGCCTACGTGGGGGCCGCGCAGGCCATCGTGGTGGTCACGAGCGGCGGCGCCACGACCATCGGGATCGGCTTCGCGGCCCGCTCGGTCCCCCGCGCCAAGGACACGCCGCCGAGCCTGCGCACGGTGCTGCGGGTGTTCGACCGGGACCTGGCGCGGCGCATCCGGCGGGAGATCCCGGACTCGGTGGGGCTCAGCTCGTCGTTCCTCGCCGCGCCGTCCTTCGCCGCCGCGATGATCGGCCAGGAGGTCAAGGCCACCATCCCGTACCGGGACCGCGTGCTGGTGCTCGCCGAGATCCGGGTGGAGCGCGGCAGCGCGCTCGACGGCGCGCACAGCAGCGACGTCGGCTTCGACGAGCCCGGCGCGACGCGCAGCCGCCTGCTGGCGTTCGACTCGGTGACCCACTCCAGCGGCGGGGGCGGGCGCATGTTCGAGCCCTCGCAGGGCCGACCGCTGAACCCGGGCGACCGCGTCTTCGCCATCGCGACCACGGCGGGCCTGCTGCGGCTGCGCGAGCTGGCGGCGGCGCCGGTGGCCCCGGCGGCCCTGGCCCGGGCGCCGATCGGCCTGAACGACTGACCCGGGATCGGCCCGTTCGCCGGTCCATTGCGCGCCTAGGTTCTAGGTCATGAAGAACGGTCTCAGCGTCCCGCAGGGCGCGGCGCTCACCCTCGGTGCCATGCTCGGTACCGGCGTCATCTCGCTCCCGGCGCTGGCCGCCGGCGTCGCGGGCCCCGCCTCGCTCGTGGCGTGGGCCGGCCTGGTCCTGCTGTCCGTGCCGCTCGCCACGACGTTCGCCGCCCTGGGTGCCCGGTACCCCGACGGCGGCGGCGTGGCCACCTACGCCCGGCTCGCGTTCGGCGAGCGGGCCTCGACGATGGTCGGCTGGGCGTTCTACGCGACGATCCCGGTGGGCGCGCCCGCCGCGGCGGGCTTCGCGGGGGCCTACGTGGCCGACGCGACCGGCGGCGGCGTCGGGACCGCCCTGACCACGACCGTGGCCATCATCGCCGTCTGCGCCGTCATGAACTGGTTCGACCTGCGGGTCTCCGGCACCGCGCAGCTCGTCATCGCGGGCACGGTCGCGCTGCTGCTCGCCGTCGCCGTCGTGGTGGCGCTGCCGCACGCCCAGCCCGGCAACCTGACGCCGTTCGCCCCGCACGGCTGGGGCGCGGTGGGTTCGGCGGCGGCGCTGCTGGTCTGGGCGTTCGCCGGGTGGGAGATCCTGGGCTCGCTGTCGGCCGAGTACCGCGACCCGGCCCGCGACATCCCGCGGGCCACGGCGATCGCGGTTGCCGCCGTCGGCGTGCTGTACCTCGGCGTCGCCTTCGCGACCGTCGCCGTGCTGGGCCCGACGCCGGGGCCGGCGCCGCTGTCGGACCTGCTGGTGCTCGGGTTCGGCGAGGGCGCCCGGCCGGTGACCACGGTGGTGGCCGTGCTCCTGACGGTCGGGGCCATCAACGTGTACTTCGCGGGCGGCAGCCGGATGGGCGCCGCCCTGGCCCGCGACGGCGCGCTCCCGGCCTGGCTGGCCGCCGCCCCGGGCCGGACGCCGCGCCGCTCCCTGGCCCTGATCACGGTGGTGGCGCTCGGCACGACGGCGACGCTCGCCCTCCTGCACCTGTCCACCGACGCGATCCTGCTCATGGCGACGGCCACGTTCTCGCTGCTCTACGTGGTGGGCGCCGCGGCGGCGCTGCGGCTCCTGCCCCGCTGGCGCGCGTCCTGGTGGTGCGCGGCGGTGTCGCTCGCGGCGGCGCTCGGCCTGCTGGTGATGACGGGCGCGCACATGGCCGGACCGGTGCTCGCGGCGCTGGGCGGGCTCGCCTGGGCCACGTGGCGGCGGCGCCGGGCGCGGACGGCGGTACCTGCCACGGCCGCCGTCACGCCTCCAGCAGCCGCCCCAGCTCCTGAATCCCTGGCCGGATCGAGCTCGTGACCGCGCCGCCGACGCCGAGCACCAGCCCGTCGCGATGGGGCCCGGTCGCGAAGGCGGCGAGCGACTCCAGACCGACCGACCGGCGTCGGGCCCGGGCGACGACGGCCTGCGAACCCACCGGGACGCCATCCGCGAGGTAGGCCGCCACGTGCAGGCCGGCGGCCGACGGAACCACCTCGACCGGCAGCCCGGCCAGCGCGTCCAGCAGGATCTCGTGCCGCTCGGCGTAGACGGCGGAGGCCTTGCGGACGTGCCGGGCGAGCAGGCCGTCGTCGATCAGGCGCGCCAGCGCCCCCTGCACGTGCACGGCCCCGTGGCCGTCGGTGAGCTGCCGGGCGGCGAGCAGCGCGTCGCGCAACGACGGCGGCGCCACCAGGTAACCCACGCGCAGGCCCGGCAGCAGCGACTTGGAGAACGTGCCCACATAGACCACGCGGCCGTCGCGGTCCAGGGCCTGCAGCGGCTCCAGCGGGCGGTTCACGCGGCGGAACTCGCTGTCATAGTCGTCCTCGACCACCGCGGCGCCGTGCCGCGCCGCGTGCGCCAGGAGGGCCCGGCGCCGGGCGAGGGACAGCGGCATCCCGAGCGGGAACTGGTGCGACGGCGTCGTGTAGACCAGCCGGGCCCGCGCCGGGATCCGGTCCACGACCAGGCCGTCGGCGTCGACCGGTACGGGCACCACCTCGGCCCCGTGCAGCGCGAAGAGCTCCCGTGCCTCGGGGTAGCCCGGATCCTCCACCGCGACGACGTCGCCCGGTTCGAGCAGCACGCGGGCCACGAGGTCGAGGGCCTGCTGCGCGCCGGTGGTGGCCACGACGTCGTCCGCCCCCGCGCGGACGCCGCGGGAGCCCGCCGCGTACCGGGCCACCGCGGCGCGGAACCGGGGCAGGCCTGCCGGGCCGCCGTAGGAGCCGGCGGCGGGGCCGCCCGCGCGCGACTCGGCCGCCAGCAGGCGCCGCCAGGTGTCGAACGGGAAGAGGCTCGCATCGGGGATGCCCACCCGGAAGTCGTGGGCCGGGGCCGGCCGGTCGCCGCTCGCGGGCCGCACCTGCCAGCGCCAGCCGGCCCGGGGCCGCAGGACGCCGGGGTTCCGGGGGCGCGCGGGCGCCGCGTCGCTCGCCGCCGCGGTGGCGAAGGTCCCGGCGCCGGTGCGGGTCTCGAGGAACCCCTCCGCGACGAGGCGCTCGTACGCCGTGGCGACGCTGGCGCGCGAGACGCCGAGGTCGCGCGCGAGGTCGCGGGTCGAGGGCAGCCGCTCCCCCGCCGGCACGCGGCCCGTGGTCAGCGCCGAGTGCAGGGCGCGGTAGATCGCGTCGGTGCGTCCGGTGCGGCTGCTGAGCTCGACGGCGAGGTCCATCCGCCGATCATGACGCATCGGGCAGGTCCGCTCGTCACAGTTCGGACTCGGCGGATAAATCACCCGGTCAACCAGCGCTTTTCGGGCTTTTCGCCCTGGTCGCGGATCTAGCATCCCGGCACATGAGCACCGATACCGCACCGGAGGCGGCACCGGCAGGCGAGCCGTCCGGCGCGACGCCCGAGGGCCTCGGCACGACCGACGAGACCGGCGCCGAGTCGAGGTCGGAGGCGGCGGCGCGGGCGGCGGCGTGGGCGGCGACGGCGCGGGCGGCGGCCACGAGGACGGCGCCGACGGGAGCGAAGGCGACGGGCGCGAAGGCGGCGGGCGCAGCACAGGCGGCGTCCCCGGCCAGGGCAGACGCGACGCCCGATGCCGGGTCCGGCGCGACGACCGGCCCGACGCCCGACACCGAGTCCGACGCGACGTCCAAGGCCGAGGCGATGTCCGACACCCCGCCCGTCCCGACCCCCGAGCCGGACCCGGCACCCGAGCCGACCCCCGCGGCGACGCCGGACCCGAGCGGGCCGGACGACGTGCCCGGCGCGCCCGCGGACCCCGGCGACCTGCCGGCGTCGGCCCGTCCGCTGACCGCCGCCCTGCTCAACCTGAGCGGCCTCGGGCTGGGCTACCTGCACCTTCGGACGTGGCTCCGCCTGGTCGTCGCCCTAGCCGCGACCGCGGGCCTCGCCTGGGTCGCGCTGCCGATCGGGCGCGAGCCCGTCGCCGTCTGGTGGGCCCTGGGCTACGTGGGCGCGCTCGCCCTGTTCGCCGTCGACGCCGCACAGCTCGCCCGGGGCCGAGGCCGCGGCCGGGCGGGCACGAGCCCGCGCCGCACCCTCTGGTCGCCCCGTACCGCGGGCCGGGCCGCGTGGGCGACGCTCGCGATCGTGCCCCTGCTGGGCGCGGGGTACGCGGTGGCGCAGCACGAGGTGCTGGAGGACCACCTGGCCTACGACCTGGACCGGGCCGAGGCGAGCCTGGAGTCGGTCGGCACGACGTTCGGCTCGTACAAGGACACGTACGACACCGCGTACGCGACGTACGTGGACGTCGCCGCGGAGCACCCGAGGACGCGCGCCGCCGACCGGGTGCCCGGCCTCGTCGACGACCTGTACGCGCAGGCCAAGTCCGACGACCCGTGCACCGGGCTCGTCGTCGTCCGGCACTTCGCCGAGCCCGGCACGCCCGGACCGCTGCAGGAGGTCGCGCAGAGCGAGATCCCGAGAGCCCTGCACGACTGCGGCCTGCGGTCCGTCGAGGCCGGCAAGTTCGACATGTCCCGGACCTACCTCTCCGAGCTCCTGGCGGACCACCCGTCCAGCGACCCTGCCCTGTCGGTACCCGGCAACCTCGCGGAGTGGCGCGACGGCGTGCTGAAGGACCTGAGCGGCAAGAACGGCTGCACCGACACCGGCGCTGCGGCGGCGTCGGCGGGCTTCCTCGCGAAGTTCGACTCCGGCGAGGTCAGCGCCCTGGCCGACGAGGCGCGCGAGCGGGTGCCCGCCGAGCTGCTGAAGTGCGGGCTCAAGGAGTTCGAGCGCAAGCGGTACGCGACGGTGGTGCAGGCCCTGAACGGCCTGGTGGAGTCGTACCCGCGGGCGAAGGAGGTCGACTACGCGGAGCGCGTGCGGATCGCCGCGGGGATAGCGCTGGTCGACCCCGAGGCGGGCGTCCGGCTCCCCGCCCGGGACGAGCCCGAGGGCACGGTCACGCTGACCGTCTACAACTACAGCCCCGACCCCTTCCAGATGGTCTACACGGGGCCGGCCACCGGCGTCGTGAAGATCGACGCGTGCGACGACTGCAAGTACCTCCCGAAGGGCGAGCAGCCCGTGTGCAGCGGCTACTCGCTGACCCTCCCCAGCACCACCGTCACCCTCCCGGCCGGCGACTACCTGACGGCCACCCGCCGCGACAAGACGGTGCTCGGCTGGGAGGACAAGGGCGTCGACAAGGTGGCCTTCACCGCCGACGGCGGGTTCTGCACCTGGTCGTACCGGTACTGACGGCAGGACCAGCCGGTCCCGGGCCGCCCAATTCGGTTCCCTCGGCGGCCCGGGCCCGGTTGAATACGTCCTGACATGACTACGCACTACACGTCCGACCTGCACTTCGGACACCTGAACATCATCCGGTTCTGCGACCGGCCCTTCGCCGGCGTCGGGGACATGGACGCCGCCCTCGTGCGGCTCTGGAACGAGACCGTCACCGAGGACGACACCGTGTGGGTGCTGGGCGACGTCGCCCTCGGCTCCCTGGCGGACTCCCTCGCCAACATCGCGCGGCTCGCCGGGCGCAAGATCCTCGTGCCGGGCAACCACGACCGCTGCTGGGAGGGCGACCGCGCGCTGCGCAAGGGCGAGCCGGACGCGCGCGAGCGGCGTCGGGCCAAGGAGCACGAGCGCTACCTGGCCGCGGGCTTCGCCGAGATCCACGACCGGCCCGAGCCGGTCGCGGTCGGGGACCGCACCGTCGAGCTGTCCCACTTCCCGTACGAGGGCGACTCGCACGGCGCGGACCGGTTCGTCGAGTACCGGCTCGCGGACCGGGGCGGCTGGGTGGTGCACGGCCACGTGCACGACACCTGGCGGCAGCGGGGGCGGCAGATCAACGTCGGCGTCGACGCCTGGGGCGGCCGGCCCGTGTCCGCCGCGACGATCGCGGAGCTGATCGCCGACGGTCCGCGCGACCTGGAACCGCTGGGCTGGACGTGACGCCGTCCCGGACATGACAAGAGCGCACGTTCGCGGTGATGAACGTGCGCTCAGGCGTCAGGGTGCGTGTCTCGCGGGTTGGTGCGCCGCACGCACTGCGTCAGCGGAAACGCCAGGGCGTCTGCCGCCGCGCGGGGGTCATGCCGATACGAGCGACTCCGAGTCGCGGTGCTCACGGTCGAACTTGTAGGACTCGATCTCAGCGGCGCTGAACATCAGGTCCGACCCGACCATGTGATAGTCGATCTCACCGGCCTCGAGCAGGTCGATGACGTGCAGCTTGGACACACCCAGCAGACGGGCGGCCTCAAGCGTCGTGAGGTCCTTGTGCTGATTGCTGGCTTCGGCTTCCAATGTGATTTCGTTCACACCGCCAGTCTTGCGCGTCCCGGTGCCCAGAGTCCAGTCGAATCGGTGCGAGTTGCGATATCCGTCGATGATTCTTTTCTCCGCAAGACTGATGCGCCGGGCAATTACTCACGGCTGCCGCGGGGATATTCCTGGCATTGATCACGCGCCCTTCGCCGCACCGCTGGTCACGGCGTCTGGAGCCCTCGGTACACCGCCGTCCGCAGCTCCGTGGCGTACGGCTCGAGCTCCGGCATGCCCAGCCGGGTGGCGACGGCGATCTCGGCCTCGGCGTCGTACGGCACGCGCACGAACTGCAGGCCGAACGGCGCCGGACCCGGTTCGCCGACGACGCCCTCGAGGATCACGTACCCGGGGACGGGCTCGTCCAGGGGGTTGCCGACGCTCCCCACGTTGAAGAGCGTGCGGCCCTGCTCCACCTCGAGGAACGACTCGTGGATGTCGCCGTAGCCCACCATCGACGGCGGCGCGCCGTCGCCGGTCATCGGCGTGTTGCCGAACATGCCGTCGAACTCCTCGGCGGTGTGCCGGGCGCGCACGCGCACGTGCGGGCTCGTCGCGGAGGCGTGGAACAGCCGGATGCGCCGGCCGCTCAGCAGCAGGTCGTGGCTCAGCGGGAGGGTGCGCAGCCACTCGTGCTGGTCGGGCCGCAGCTCGTCACGCCACCAGAGCATCCCGGGGGACGCGTCGTCGCCGAGCGTCGGGAGGAAGTCGTCCCAGTTGCCGCGGATATTGACGGCGCAGACGTCATTACAACGGTCGACCACAGCACTTCCCTGCGGTCCTTTCCCGACGAAGTCCCCCAGATTGATGATCTGGTCAATTCCTCGTGACGCGATGTCATGGAGCACGGCATCGAGCGCCGTCAGGTTGCCGTGGACGTCGCTGATCAGGGCAATTCGTTCGAGGGACACGCCCTGGATCGTCCCACAGGCGGGAACGCTCAGGCAGGAGCCAGGCGATATCCGACGAGCCGGTCGATCTCGCGCAGGATGTTCGACACGAAGGGCCGGTCGACCCGCGGCCCGTCGAACCCGGACGCGACGATCCGGACCCAGTCCCGACGTCGCCGGAAGACGTGGAACTCGACGTAGCCCTTCGGCTCCTCGGTCCACGGATCGGCGATCGTCGCGCTGTGCTGCGGCCAGGACCGGTAGGTGTGCACCCGGACCCGCCCCGCGGCGCCCTCGGCCGCGAGCCGCTCGGACAGCGCGAGGAGCGCCGCGTGTGCGCGCTCGACCCGCTCGACGAACTCCACCTCGTCGTAGAAGTCGTTCATCACCCCAGACACGGCGGACCGCTCGCGCAGCCACCGGGGGTCGACCATGACGAGGTCGACCTGCACCCCGCGGCCGGCGGCCTCCGCGATGCGTTCGACGTCCTTCGACACGCCGGTCAGCCCGACCCCGAAGCAGAGCACGCTCTGCTCCGCGGTGCTCCACACGGCATAGGTGTCGGCCTCCCGGCCGAAGTCGCTCCCGGCAGCCTCGATGCCCCGCATCCGGCGCCGCTCCTCCTCCAGCCGGCGCGACGACTCGACCAGCTCGCGGTACACCCAGAGCGGGGCGACGACGATCACCACCGCCGTCATGCAGTACACGACGATCTCGGCGGCCCAGTCCGGGACGACGTCCGGCACGAAGGTCAGCGCGAGGTTCGAGGCCACACCGAGGGTGATCACGACCAGGCCGCTCCGGGTCCACCCCCAGCGGTCGGTCCCGGTCCGTCGGTCCACGTCCACCACCCCCGGGCAGCACCTCGGCCGTTCGGCCCGACGACGGTCTCAGCCAGGCCAACAAACGGCAAAGCCTACAGGTCAGGGAGTCGGCGCTGCCGGGCGCCCGCCGGCTACGCCGCCACCAGTCCCCCCAGCTCCTGCGCCTCCGCCCGCGCCCGCCGGGCCTCGTCGAACCGCTCCTGGTCGTGGAGCGTGAGCGCCAGCGTGCGCAGCGCCTCCGCGAGCCGCGGCCGGTACCGCGCGGCGTTCTCGGCCAGGAGCTCGCGCAGCAGGGCCACGGCCTCGCGCACGAGCTCGACCGCCTCGTCGCCGAGCTTGAGCACGGTGAAGATCGCGCCCAGGTTGCTCAGCGACTGGGCCAGCCGGGGCCGGTACCGCTGCGGGTCGGCGTCGACGAGGTCCCGCCAGACCAGGGCAGCCTCGTGCTCGGCGTCCAGCGCCTCCTGCGACCGGTGCAGCCGGGAGTGGGTCACGCCCAGGTCCGACAGCGCCTCGGCGAGCTCTGGGACGTGCCGGGCCGGGTCCTCGGCCGCGAGCCGGCGCAGCACCTCGACGGCCTCCTGCTGGAGCGACCGGCCCTCCTCCCACCGGCCGACGTCGGACAGCCCCGTGCCGGACGCCCGCAGCGACCGGGCGAGGTCGGTGAGGTACCGGCCCGGGTTCTCCTGGGCGGTCCGGCGGCGCAGCGCGACGGCCGGCTCGAGGTGGGTCAGGGCCTGCTCGGCCCGGCCCTGGTCGCGCAGCACGTCGCCCACGACCTGCAGCGCGTCGGCGAGGCCGGGCAGGTGCCGGTCGGGGTCGGCCGCGGCCAGCCGGCGCCGCAGGTCCAGCGACTCCTCGGCCGGGTCCAGCGCCTCGGCGCCGTAGCCGAGCTCCAGCAGCACACGCGCCACGTCCGTCAGGGACCGGGCCAGGTGCGGGGCGCACCGGTCGGGACGCCGCCGGGCGAGCTCGCGCCACAGCGCTTCGGCCTCCCGGGCCGGTTGGAGCGCGGCCGAGGGCTGCCCCAGGTCGGCGAGGAGCGCCGCGCGGTCGCGCCGCGCCACGGCCAGGTCGAACCGGGCGGTGCCGGGGCGGTCGGCGGCGGACAGCCGTACCAGCGCCGTGGCCTCCTCCGCGTGCCGCAGCGCCTCGGCCGGGCGGCCCTGCGCCGCGCAGGTGGCGCCGAGGTTCGTGAGCAGGCCCGCCAGGCGCGGCCGGAACCGGCCGGGGTCCACCTCGGCGGCCCCGCGCAGCAGGGCGACCGCCTCCCGCTCGTAGGGCTCGGCGTCGGCGGCCCGGCCCGCGTCCCCGAGCGCGGTCCCGGCCTCGCCCAGCGCCTCGGCGTACCGCGCGACGTCGGCGCGGCCGGTGGCGGCCAGGGCTCGTAGCGTGACCTCGGCCCGCAGCTCGCCGAGCGTGAGCGACGGGCGCGGGAGCACGCCCGCGACGGTGCGCAGGGTGTCGGCGTCCTCGGGCAGGATCGCGAGCGCTCCGCCGAGGCCGTCGAGCGCGGCGTCCAGGTCGCCGGTGCGCCCGTCGAGCCGGTCGGTGACCATCCCGGCGGTGCGCAGCGCGGCCCTGCGCAGGGACGGCGCGCCTGCCCCGCGCAGGGCCGCCCCGAGCAGCTCCGGCACGTCCGTGAGCTCCGCCAGCAGGTGCGGGTCCACCAGGGCGCCGGGCAGTGCCCGGTGCGGGTCCAGGTCGAGCAGCCAGCGGCCGACGGCGTCCTCCGCACCCGTCCGCACCCCCGGCACGACGGCGGCGACCCGGCGCACCAGGCGCTCCGCCGCGCCCGGCGTCCGCACGCCCGTGAGCGTCGCGGCGGCGACCAGCCCGTCCAGGGCCGCCGGGCCGAGGCCCGCGTCGCCGAGCAGCCCGGCCTCCTCCGCGGAGCGGAACCAGGTCCAGCGCTCGTGCTCCAGGAGCTCGTCGAGCGTGTCGGACACGTCGACGGGCAGCACGCCCCGCGGACCGTGCTCCTGGGCGCGCAGCACGGCGCACAGCGCCGCCGCGTGCAGGTCGAGCATCCGCGCGCCGCCCGGGACGGAGGCGACCGAGACCCGCGGCACGGCCACGCCCAGGGCCTGCGCGTAGGGCTCGGCGAAGGCGGCCACGACCCGCGCGTCGACCTGCCCGGGCAGGACGGCGTCCGGCAGGGCCGCGGGGGCGCGGCCGTCCTCCAGCAGCTCCCGGAGCACCGGGTCGAGCCTCCCGAGCCGGTCGAACCACGGCCCGGCGGACCGCTCGACCAGCAGGACGCGCAGCGCGCCGTTACGGCCCCGCGCCACGGCGGCCAGGAGGTCCGCGAGCGCCGGGCCGCGGGTGCCGGCGTCGTCGACCAGGAGGAGGGCGGGGGCGCCGTCGGGGACGAGGGCCAGGGCCAGGCTCTCCGCGCCGTCGGGCACGTTCAGGCAGGTCCAGCCGGCGCGGGCCATGTGGTGCGCGAACTCGCGGGCGAGGCGGGTCTTGCCGACGCCGCCCGGGCCGGTGACCAGCCGGATCCCGACGGGGTCCGGGCTGGTGCACCACACGGCGAGCGACGCGTGCTCGGAGGTGCGGCCGACGAACGGGACGATGCGTCGTTCCGGCGCGAGGAGCCGCCCCGGCGACGTCGTGTGCGCGGCCCCCGCCCGGGGCCTTGACGACAACGTGGACACTCCGTCAGTGAACCCCAATCCCACCCGAAGCGGTTATCACACCGAAATGGGCGGGGAAGGGTCAGGTCATGGTGTGCGGCTCAGCCGCTCCTGCTCCTCGGCGAGGATGGTGCGCGACAGCGTGGCCTCGGTGGGCGCGGCGACGTCCACGGCCGACGGCGAGGCGTCGGTGATCTCGGACTGCCGGGCGAACTCCTCGAACAGCGCCGACTTGGAGCCGAGGATCTCCATCATCCGCTGGTCCACGGACTGCTCGACCAGGAGCCGGTGCACCTGGACGGTGCGGGTCTGGCCCATGCGGTGGGCGCGGGCGACGGCCTGGGCCTCGATGGTGGGCTTGACCTGCGGCTCGCAGAAGATGACGACGCTCGCGGCCTGGACGTTGAGGCCCACTCCCCCGGCGGTGATCTGGCTGACCAGCACGGACGGCCCGCCGGGCGCGGACAGGGCGTCCACCATGGTCTGCCGCTCGGGGACCGGCACCGACCCGGTCAGGGGACCGATCGCGAGATCGCCGAGCAGGTCCGTCACCTGTTCCAGGACGGACAGGAAGTACGAGAAGACGATGACGCGGCGGCCGGCGTCGACCGCCTCGGTGACGAGCTCGCGCAGGCGCACCAGCTTGGCGGAGTCGTCGGCGTCGGACACCGCGAAGGCCGCGCGGCGCATGGCCATGAAGTTCCCCGCCAGCACGGCGTCGCGGTAGGCGGCGCCGTCGACGGGGCCGAACTGCTCCCACTCCTCGACCTGCACCATCTCGGGCAGCTCGGTGAGCACGTCCTCCTGGTTGCGGCGCAGGTAGGCGGGCGCGACGATCCGGCGGAACGCCTTGGCGCCGGACAGGCCGGCGTTGGGGTCGAGCTGGCCGGCCACCTCGGGCTGCAGGTAGGCCACCATGTTCTTGAACTCGGCGACCTTGTTCTCCATCGGGGTGCCGGACAGGAACAGGACGCGGTCGGACCGGTCGGCCCAGCGCCGCACCTCGCGGCCGCGCAGCGTCTCGGGGTTCTTCACGTAGTGCGCCTCGTCGACGACCATGAGCGCGGGCCGCAGGTCGTAGGGCAGGTCGAGCCGGCCGAGCACCTCGAACGTCGTGACGGCGACGCCGCCGTCGGTCACCCAGCGCGCGGCCGCCTGCTCCCGGTCGGTGCCGTGCAGCACCACGGCGCTCAGATCGGAGTGCTGCTCGACCTCGCGCTTCCAGTTGGTCACCACGCTCGCGGGGCAGACCACCAGCACGTGGGTGCCGCCGGTGGCCACCAGGTGGGCGGCCACGGCGATGGACTGCATGGTCTTGCCGAGCCCCATCTCGTCGCCGAGGATCGTGCGCCGCTGCACCAGCGCGTACTTCGCGCCGAACTGCTGGTAGCCGCGCAGGTTGGCGCGCAGCAGGGACCGGTCCAGGGGCTGCGCCTCGACCCGGCGGACGACGTCGGCGGGCAGGCCGCCCTCGGCGGCCTCGTGGTCGTCGCCCAGGTCCACGACCTGGGAGAGCAGGCCGTAGTACTCGGCGGAGCGCGCCTCGAAGTCGGCCCACACCTCGCCGCCCTCCGGGGGCTGCCCGACGGCGGCGCGCACCGCCCGCGCGTCGTCCGTCAGCCGGGCGGCACGCACCTGCGCGTCGAGGACGGAGACCGCGGCGAAGGCGGCGGCCTTCCGGTCGGCGGGCGCGACCAGCCGCCGCCAGACGCTCGTGGCGAGCTGGGCGGGCTCGAGGTTCCCGGGGACGACGTCGGCCACGCGGCGGGCCTCGTCGAGGTGCCGGTGCCGGGCGTCGGTCGCCAGCCCGAACGCGTACAGGGACTGGACCAGCACGGTCGCGTACGGGTCATCGGGGTCCACGTCGATGCGGAACCGCAGGTCGGCGTCGACCTCGTCGGCCAGCTCGCGGGCGGCCGACGTGGCGAGCTTCGCGGTGCCCGCGCCGATGCCG
Organism: Promicromonospora sp. NPDC057488; assembly: GCF_042802395.1. Taxonomy (NCBI): domain Bacteria; kingdom Bacillati; phylum Actinomycetota; class Actinomycetes; order Micrococcales; family Promicromonosporaceae; genus Promicromonospora; species Promicromonospora sp. NPDC057488. The sequence goes on along the minus strand of NZ_JBHVEG010000003.1, from coordinate 69,641 downwards.
GCCTCGACCAGCCGGTCCGTCCCCGCGACCAGCACCTGGGCGACGTGCTTGTACCCGGCCTTCTCCAGGACGGCGACGCGCAGCTTCTTGCGCCGCTCCTCCAGCGCCGTGACGGACACGGCGCGCAGGTCGGCGTGGACCCGCACCTCGCGGGTGGCCGTGTAGGCGTCGCGCACCCGCTCGCGCAGGCCGAGGTCCGCGGTGGTGAGCAGCCGGGCGTCGTCGAGCAGCGCCTCCGCCTGCTCCAGGACGCGGCGGGCCGCGCGGGCCTTCCAGGGCCGGGGCGGACCGGCGAGGGCGGCGGCCGGGGTGTCGGCAGGGCTGGGGAGGGTCGTCTGCTCGGTCATGGCGCTGCGAGCGTACCCGGATGGTCTGACATGCCCCATTTACGCCAGGTCTATGTTGAGGGCATGACCAACGAGCAGAGCAAGTTCGGCGGGACGCCGGTCACGACGGTCGAGGCGCTCCGCGAGATCATCCCGCCGCCGCTCGGCGCCGCGGCGGGCAAGGTCCGCCCGGCCCTGCACGAGCTCGACCGGCAGTGGCTCGCGGCCTCGCCGCTGTGCCTGGTCGCGACGTCCGACGCCGAGGGCAACCTCGACGTCTCCCCCAAGGGCGACCCGGCCGGCTCGCTGGTGCGGGTGCTGGACGACCACACGATCGCCGTCCCCGAGCGCCCCGGCAACCGGCGCACCGACGGGTTCCTCAACGTGCTGGCCAACCCCCACGTGGGGCTGATCTTCGTGATCCCCGGCCGCGGCGACACCCTGCGGGTCAACGGCCGCGCCCGCCTGGTGCGCGACGCGCCCTACCTCGCCGAGCTCCAGGTGCGCCGCAACGTGCCGGTCCTCGCGCTGGAGGTGGACGTCGAGGAGGTGTTCCACCACTGCTCCAAGGCGTTCCTGCGCTCCAAGACCTGGGACCCGGAGACCTGGGGCCAGGACGAGGTGCCGCGCCGCGCCGTCATCTCGCGCACGCTGGAGCGCCAGGGCGACAGCCTCGAGGAGCTCGACGCGCACTACGGCCCGAGGTACGCCGAGACCATCTACGGCTGAGCGCCCGGGCCGGGGTGATCTTCGCGGCTCTGGTTGGCAGCCCCCCGGTGCCGGGGGACGATGCGAACATGTCAGCGCCTCCTCCGGAGCGGCCCGCACCGCGCACCGGCCCCAAGGTGCTCACGTTCAGCGCGATCGCCGTCCTGGTCGTGGGGATGATCGTGGGCGTCGTGGGGCTCGCGGGGGCGGCCCGGGGCATCGTCGACCTGGTGCCCACGGACCTCGTCACCAGCGAGGGCACGGCCGGCAGCGACGCGCTCGCCCTGGGGCCGTCCACCACGCCCCTGCCGTTCGACGTCCGGGAGAAGGGCGCCTACCTCGCCCTCGAGGTGTCGCGGGACCCGTCGTCCCGCCTGCCCGCGTCGTCGGTGACCGCCGAGGGGCCGAGCGGCCCGGTGCGCATCAACCGGCCGGAGCAGTCCGGCTCGCTGGAGGTCAACGGCTGGTCCGTGTTCCCCGTCGGGGTGCTGGTCCCCGACGAGGAGGGCACCCACGCGATCCTCGTCGACCCGCAGGTGGCGGCGGACGACGTCAGCATCGCCGTGAGCGGCCCGTTCAACGCGGAGAGCGTGGCCGGGATCGGCGGCAGCGGCATCCTCCTCCTGATCGGTTTCCTGATCGGCGGGCTCGGCTTCGGGATGCTGGTCGCCGGGATCATCTGGTGGGCGGTCACCAAGCCATCCCGAGCATCGCCCGGACCGGGGCCACGCCCGTCAGCGTGACGTCGGGCCGGTGCAGGTCCGGGCGCGCCGCCCACATCTCGCGGGTCATCCGGTAGCGGTTCTCGGTGGCCGGGCCGCCCTTGCGGTCCACGAGCGCGACGCCGTTCGGCGCGTAGCCGAGCGACCGCGTCACGCCGTTGGACTCCGGGTTGTCGTCGAAGGCCTCGGTCGTGGCGTCGGCGGCGTCGAAGCCCTCGAACAGCAGGTGCAGCGCCAGCAGCCGCATGCGCTTGCCGAGGCCCTGGCCGTGGTGCTCCAGGCCGAGCCACGAGCCGGTCCCGGCCGAGCGCGTCGCGGCGAATGCCTTGGCACCCACGCTCTGGACGCCGACCGGCTCGCCGTCGAGGAACACGCCGAGCTCCAGCGCCCAGGCCTCGGGCGCGACCCGGCCGCGCGACGCCCAGTGGTACTGCAGCAGCCCGCGGCGCACCTCGTCCGGCTCGCCGACGTTCCACGGGACGAGGAACGGGCTGCGCTCGGGCGGGTGGATACCCGCGACGGCGAGGTCGGCCAGGCGGACGAGCTCGGCGTCGTCGGGCAGGCGCAGCTCGAGGTCACCGCTGGTGACCCGGAGCCCGAACGGCGGGAAGGCGCTGGCGAGATCCATCGCCCGACCGTTCCAGGTGCCGCCGCGCCGGAGCAACCTGAAATATGCCGGCACCACCCACGCGGTCTGCCACCCGCTCGGTCCGCGTGTCGTGTCGGATTCGGCGTGTCGGGCTCGGAAGCAATTGCTGCTCGGACGAGGGGTGCCGGGTGGGCTGCATTTCGTTCACCTGAGGCACGGGCAATCCACCTGAGCTGAACAGTTCGGCTGGGCCGAAATTCTCGGTGCCCACGTGAACGAACTACAGCTCACCCGGCACCCTCCGTCGGACCATGCATTACCCCGAGGTCGGTGCACCACGCCCGACGGCCGGACCCGGATGTCGGCCGGCCGGGCCCAGACATCAGGCGACCGGACACGGACGTCAGACGTCCCCCTGCCCCGGGACCGGGCCTGTGGACAAGCCCCGCGCACGCCCGCCCCCGGGCAGGCTGGGTCCATGGCGCGCACCAACTACGACCCGCTCGACCGCAACCCGATCTTCGACGGCACCCTGGACCCCGATCTCGATGACGACGTCGAGGCCGACAACGCCGGGGTCACCCCGCGCCCCGCGCCCAACCTGTACTGGGACGGGCTGGCGCTCGTGTGCGCGGCGGCGGTCCGGTTCGAGGCCGCGCGGCGTGGCCTGAGCCAGCGGCAGATCGCGGCCGAGGTCGGCCTGTCGCGCGCCGCCGTCTCAGCCCGGTTCCGGGGCCGGACGGCCTGGACGCTCGACCAGGTGGGCAGGCTTGCGCTGCTCTTCGGCTGCGACGCCGCCGTGCTGGTCACCGAACCACGCCAGCCCGTGCGCGAGCTGGCCGGGAACTACCGGTGAGCGCCGGGACAGCCAGGCCTGCCGGGACGGCCGCGGCAGGACCGCGGCCGGCGCCCGGCTCGCCCCGGGCTCACGCCCGGCTCAGAGCAGGGTGGCGTCCGCCGCGGCCAGCGCCACCGCGCCGAGGTTGCCGCCCGACTGGGCCGCCCAGGCGTGCTGGCGCATCGCGCCGTTGCCCTGGGACCAGAGGCCGCCCAGCAGCTCGGTCACGGTGCCGAGGTCGCCGAGGTCCACCAGGGCCTCGCGGACGTGCTCCACGAGCGCGCCGACGACGTCGTGCGCCGGGGCCGGCCGCCAGGTCCGCGGGTCCACGAGGTCGCCCGACAGGCCGGACCGGCCCGCCCGCCACAGGGCGGTGCGCAGGATCTCCACGGGCACCTCCGGCGGCGGCTCGTCGCCCGCCCGCGCCGCCGTCTCGACGAGGCCCCGGGCCAGCGCGGCCAGGAGCGTCGCCGTGTCGGCGGACAGGCACACGTCCGCGACCCGGATCTCCACGGTCGGGTACTTGGCCGAGAGCCGGGCGTCGAAGTAGACCATCCCCTGGTCGAGGATCGTGCCGGTCCCGACCAGGCCCGTGACGGCGGCGTGGTACGCCTGGGGCGACCCGAACACGCGCGTCGGGCCCGCCGTCGGCCAGCGCGACCAGACCTGCGAGCGGAAGCTCGCGTACCCGGAGTCGTCGCCCATCCAGAACGGCGAGTTCGCCGACAGCGCGAGCAGCGGCGCGAGCCACGGCCCGATGCGGTCGAGCACGACGACGCCCTCGGCGTCGTCGGCCACCGCGACGTGCACGTGGCACCCGCTCGTGAGCTGCTCGCGCGCCGTCAGGCCGAACTCGGCGCGCGCCTGCAGGTAGCGGAGCTTGCCGACCGTCGTCCCGGCGAACGCCAGGGGCGACGTGCCCAGCGCCGCGATGCGCGCGTCGTGCCGCTCGGCCGCCGCCTGGGCACCGGCCCGGCCCTCCCGGATCGCCGCGGCGACGTCCTCGAGCGTCGAGCGCGGCGGCGTGGCCGTCTCGATCTGCTCCTCCATGAACTCGTGCTCCAGCGGGCCGTCGTCCGGCTCCGCGGTGCCGAGCACGTCCTGGGCGCGCGCGATCGGCGCCCCGTCGGCCCCGACCAGCATGAGCTCTTCCTCGACGCCGACGGTGCGCCTGGTCATCGTCACTCCGTCGTCAGAGCAGGGGTCGTCACAGCAGGGCGAGCGCCGCGAGGGCGTCCCGGGTCGCGTCGGCCGCGGTCATCCGCTGCGCGCGCACGATGTGGTCCCGGCTGGCGTGGTCGAGGAACTGGACCGGCAGGCCCATGTGCACCTGCGGCGTGCCGATGCCCTGCTCCCCGGCGCGCTGCGCCAGCATGTCGCCCACGCCGCCGTCGACCACGCCGTCCTCCAGCGTGACCACGAGGTCGTGCTCGCCGCAGAGCTTGACCAGGTTCTCCGGCACGGGCAGCACCCACGTCGGGGAGGCCACGGTGGCCTCGACGCCGTGCGCCGCGAGCGCGGTGCCGGTCTCCATGGCACAGGCCGCCATCGAGCCCACGCCGACGACGAGCACGCGCCGGGTCACGGCGCCCTTCTGCCGGGTCGGGTCCGGGGTGAACCGGCCCACGACGTCCACGCCGTCGAGCTCCTCGACCGCCGGGATGTCGTCGCCGACGGCGCCCTTCGGGTAGCGGACCACGGTGGGCGCGTCGTCGACGTCGACGGCGGCGCGCAGGGCGGCGCGCAGCGTCGTCTCGTCGCGGGGCGCGGCCAGGCGCAGGCCGGGGACGATGCGCAGCATGGCCATGTCCCACATGCCGTTGTGGCTGGCGCCGTCGTCGCCGGTGATGCCGGCGCGGTCCAGGACGAAGGTGACGCCCGCCTTGTGCAGGGCGACGTCCATCAGGACCTGGTCGAACGCGCGGTTCAGGAACGTGGCGTAGACGGCGACGACGGGGTGCAGGCCGGCGAAGGCCATGCCCGCGGCCGACGTCGCGGCGTGCTGCTCGGCGATGCCGACGTCGAAGGTGCGCTCCGGGAACTGCTCCTGGAACGGCGCGAGGCCCACGGGGTGCAGCATGGCGGCGGTGATGGCGACGACGTCGGACCGGCGGCGGCCGATCTTGACGATCTCGTCGGCGAAGACCTTGGTCCAGCCGAACCGGCTGGCGGCGACGGGCAGGCCGGTCTCGGGGTGGATGACGCCGACGGCGTGGAACCGGTCGGCGATGTCCTCCTCGGCGGGCTTGTAGCCGCGGCCCTTCTCGGTGATGGCGTGCACGATCACGGGCCGGCCGTACGCCTTGGCGCGGCCGAGCGCGCGCTCGAGCGCCTCGGTGTCGTGGCCGTCGACGGGGCCGATGTACTTGATGCCCAGGTCCTCGAACATGCCCTGCGGCGCGACGACGTCCTTGAGGCCCTTCTTCAGGCCGTGCAGCCAGCGCCAGGCGAAGCGTCCGGGCGGGCCGGAGCGGTGCAGGGCGCGCGTGCCCCAGCTGAGGAACGCCTCGTAGCCGCTGGTGGTGCGCAGCGTGTCGAGGTGGTTGGCCAGGCCGCCGATGGTCGGCGAGTAGGAGCGGCCGTTGTCGTTGACCACGATCACGAGCTTGCGGTCGCGGCTCTCGGCGATGTTGTTCAGCGCCTCCCAGGCCATGCCGCCGGTGAGCGCGCCGTCGCCGATGACGGCGACCACGTGGTCGTCCTTGCCGCGTACCTGGTTGGCCTTGGCGATGCCGTCGGCCCAGGACAGGGCGGTCGAGGCGTGGGAGTTCTCCACGACGTCGTGCTCGGACTCGGCGCGGCTCGGGTAGCCGGACATGCCGCCGCGCTTGCGCAGGTCGGAGAAGTCCTGGCGGCCCGTGAGCAGCTTGTGCACGTAGGACTGGTGGCCCGTGTCGAACACGAGGGAGTCGCGCGGCGAGTCGAAGACCCGGTGCAGGGCGATGGTCAGCTCGACGACACCGAGGTTGGGCCCGAGGTGCCCACCGGTGCGCGAGACGCTCTCCACCAGGAACCGGCGGATCTCCTCGGCGAGCTCCGGCATCTGGCCGGGCGTCAGAGCCCGGACGTCCTGCGGCGAGCGGATGTCGCTCAGCAAGCCCATGCGCGTCCTTTCGTCGTGCCCGGTGAGGGGCGAATCGGGGCCCCACTCTAAGGGGAACCGACCACTCCACTGTGCCACGTCAGGGCCACCTCCCATGCCTGTCTCCGATACCTCCACAACGATGTGGCAGGACTCATAGGCACAGGCAGACAAACTCTTTACTCTTGGTGAACGTGCGATTCCTCCACGAGCAGTCCCAGGCCACCGACCTCACCTATGGCGACGTCTTCCTCGTGCCGTCGCGCTCGGACGTCACGTCACGGTTCGACGTCGATCTGTCCTCCGACGACGGCACCGGGACGACCATCCCCGTGGTCGTCGCGAACATGACCGCGGTCGCCGGCCGGCGCATGGCCGAGACCGTCGCGCGGCGCGGCGGGCTGGCGATCATCCCGCAGGACGTCCCGGCCGACGTCGTGGCCGGCGTCGTCGCGGACGTCAAGGCCAAGGACCCCGTCATCGAGACGCCGGTCGTGGTCGCGCCGCAGGACACCGTGCACAGCGTGCTGACCCTGCTCGGCAAGCGCGCGCACGGCGCCGCCGTCGTCGTGCTGGACGGCCGGCCCGTGGGCGTGGTCACGGAGTCGGACTGCGCGGACGTGGACCGGTTCACCCGGGTGGCCGAGGTGATGTCCGCCGAGCCCCGCCTGCTGGACGCCGCGCTGCTGGACGGCCCGGGCGGCCTGGAGGCGGCGTTCGACGTGCTGCACTCCGCCCGGCTCGACCTGGCGCCCGTGGTGCGCGACGGCCTCCTGGCCGGGGTGCTGACCCGCAAGGGCGCGCTGCGCTCGTCGATCTACAGCCCCGCCCTGGACGCGGCCGGCAGCCTGCGGATCGGCGCCGCCGTGGGGATCAACGGCGACGTCGCCGCCAAGGCGAAGGACCTGCTGGCCGCGGGCGTGGACGTGCTCGTGGTCGACACGGCCCACGGCCACCAGACCCGGATGCTCGCCGCGCTGGAGGCCGTGCGCAGCGTGGACCCGGACGTGCCCGTCGTGGCCGGGAACGTCGTGACCGCCGAAGGCGTGCGCGACCTCGTGGCCGCCGGCGCCGACATCCTCAAGGTCGGCGTGGGCCCGGGCGCCATGTGCACCACGCGCATGCAGACCGGCGTGGGGCGGCCGCAGTTCTCCGCCGTCCTGGAGTGCGCGGCCGCCGCGCGCGAGCTCGGCAAGCACGTCTGGGCCGACGGCGGGGTGCGCCACCCCCGCGACGTCGCCCTGGCGCTGGCCGCGGGCGCGTCGCAGGTGATGGTGGGCTCCTGGTTCGCCGGCACCTACGAGTCCCCCGGCGACCTGAAGGACGACGGCACGGGCCGCCTGTACAAGGACTCGTTCGGCATGGCCTCGGCGCGCGCCGTCGCGGCCCGCACCGCAGGGAGCGGTACCGCGTTCGCCCGGGCCCGCAAGGCCCTGTACGAGGAGGGCATCTCCACCGGCAAGATGTACCTCGACCCGGCCCGCCCGGGCGTCGAGGACCTGCTCGACGAGATCACGTCGGGCCTGCGGTCCTCGTGCACCTACGCGGGCGCCCGGTCCCTGGCGGAGTTCTCCGAGCGCGCCGTCGTGGGCATCCAGTCGGCCGCCGGGTACCAGGAGGGCATGCCGGTCGCGACGAGCTGGTGAGCCGGCCGGGTCCTCCGGCTCAGCCGACGACCACGAGCCGGCGCGTCGGGCGGGTCAGCGCGACGTAGAGGTCGCGCTCCCCGCCCGGCCGCGCGGCCGTGATGCCGTCGGGGTCGGCCACCACGACGGCGTCGAACTCCAGGCCGCGCACCTGGGAGACGGGCACCACGCGGACGTCCGTCGCGGCCAGCGCGGCGGCAAGCTCCCCGACGCGCGCGTCGGCCGCGACGACGGCGACCAGCTCGTCGGGCTCCGCGGCCGCGAGCGCCCCCGCCTCCTGCGTCACGGCGGCGACCAGGTCGCCGGGCACGGCGACCGCGACCTGCCGGGGCGCGTCGCCGTGCCGGACCGCGCGCGTCGGCGCCTGGTCCGGAGCGATCCGTGCGAGCAGCGGCGCCGCCTCCGCGAGGACCTCGGCGGTGGTGCGGTAGCACACGGTCAGGGTGCGCACGTCGGCGCGCCGGGCCAGGTCGGCGCCCAGCGCGTCGGCCCAGGAGCGGGCGCCGGTCGCGGGGCCGGCCTGGGCCAGGTCGCCCACGACGGTCATCGAGCGCCCGGGGCAGCGGCGCAGCACGGAGCGCCACTGCATCGGCGTCAGCTCCTGCGCCTCGTCGACGACCACGTGCCCGTAGATCCGCGCGGGCGGGCCGTTCAGCAGGTGCTCGGCCTCGTCCAGCAGGGGCAGGTGCGCGGCGGTCCAGGCCGGGGTGTCGTCGTCCGGCACCGCCAGCTCCGGGCGCGCGTCCAGCAGGTCCAGCACTACGTCCTGGGCGACGAGGTACGGCCAGGCCTCCTCGACGGCGCGCTCCAGGGCGACGTCCTCGGCGAGCTCGGCGGCGAGCGCGCCCGGGTCCAGCTCGGCCACGGCCGCGGCGTGCCCGAACCTGCCGCCGTCGTCCGGGGCGAAGCCGAGCCGCGCCAGGTCGCCGGCGGCGGCCTGGTCGACGTTCACGCCGCCGGTGAGCACCTCGATGTCCTCGTCCAGCTTCGCGAGGAACACGCGGGCGCGGGCCTGGACCTCGTCGGCCACGACGTCCACGACGAGGTCCTTGAAGATCGCCCGCGCCTGGTTGTGCGGCAGCCCGGTGCCGCCGGCCGTCTCGCGCGCCTCGGCGAGCGCGTGCTCGTCGAGGGTGACTGGGTCGCCGTCGACCAGCACCGTCAGGGTGCCGGACGGCGCCTGGTACCCCTGCACGACGTCGGCCAGCTCGTCGGCCAGCCGCGCGTCGCCGGCGGCCCGGCGCAGCACGTGGCCGGCCGCGGGTGCCTCGGGCAGGCCCAGGGCCTCGGCGACCAGGCGGTCGGCCGTGCTCATGGCGACGTCGTTCTCGCCGAGGGACGGGAGCACCTCCGCGATGTAGTCGAGGAACCGCGTGCCGGGGCCGAGCACGAGCACGCCGTCGGCCCGCGCCTCGTCGAAGCCCGCCAGGACGTACGCGGCGCGGTGCAGCGCGACCACGGTCTTGCCGGTTCCGGGACCGCCCTCCACCACGGTGACGCCGCGGTGCGCGGAGCGGATGATCGCGTCCTGCTCGGCCTGCAGGGTCGCCACGACGTCGCGCATGCGGCCGGTGCGCCGGGCGCTGATGGCCTCCAGGAGCGGGCCGTCGCCGACGACGTCGTGCGGCCCGGGCTCGGTGCCGTCGAGGACCTCGTCGCTCACGCGGGACACCCGGCGTCCGTCCAGGGCCAGGTGCCGGCGGCGGCGCAGGCCCATCGGGTGCACGGCCGTGGCGGCGTAGAACGGGCGGGCGGCCTCGGCGCGCCAGTCCACGAGGAGCTGGTCGTCGCCGTCACTCAGCCCGGTGCGGCCGATGTGCAGCGTGCGGCCCCCGGCGTCGTCGATCCGGCCGAAGCAGAGGTGGTGCTCGGCGGCGTCCAGGGTGCGCTCCCGCCGCCTGAGCATCGCGACGCGGACCTCGCGCGTGTAGGCCTCGGCCGGGTCGGTCGACGAGGCGCGGACGGCGTCGTCGAGGTCCGCGCGGACGCGGCGGGTCTCGCCGTCGAGCCGGGCGTACAGGGCGTCGACGTGCTGCTGCTCGGCGGACTGCTCGGACTGGCGTGGCTGCACCGGGTCTCCTTCGTGTCGGAACCTGGTGTCAACGCGATCGTGCCGCAGAACGTTCCCGGGTGTGCACCGCACTCGGGCGCGCCGCGCGGTTCAGGACTCCCGGGCCCGCTGCCCGAACGTCCCCGAGGTCACCGCGGCCCACGAGGTGCGCAGGATCTGCTCGAGCACCGCGAGGTCCACCCGCTCCAGGTCCTTCAGGTACAGGCAGCCGACGCCGGTGGTGTGCGGCCCGAGCGCGGCGAGCCGCTCCTCGTGCGCGCCGACGCCGTCCGGCAGGTAGATCGTGGTCGCCGCCTTGCGCGGCGCGAAGGCGATCGCGGGCGCGTCCCCGGAGCGGCCGCTGGCGTACTCGTAGTGGTACTCGCCGAACCCGACGATCGACGCGCCGAACATCCGCGGCGGCTCGCCCGTGACCCGCTCCATGAGGTCGCGCAGCGTGTCCGCGTCGCGGCGACGGACGGCGGGGGTGACCGCGTCGAGGTAGGCGCCGGGGTCGACGTCGGTCCAGATGGTCGGCATGCCGCCAGTATCCCGCGGGTCGCACGGCCCGGCACGCCGCCGGTCCTGCGCCCTCGGACCTGCCCGGATAGGGTGAGCGCCCCGCCCCGACCGGAGACAAGGAGCCCCCGTGGTCGCCGCCGACCTCGACGTCACCCTCGACCTCGCCCGGTCCCTCCTGGCCGAGCAGCACCCCGACCTCGCCGACCGCCGGCTGCGGCTGGTCGCGAACGGCTGGGACAACGTCATGCTGCGGCTCGGCGACGACCTCGCCCTGCGCCTGCCGCGCCGCGAGCTCGGGGCGCAGCTCATGCGGAACGAGCACCGCGTGCTGCCCCTGCTCGCGCCCCGGCTGCCCGTCGCCGTGCCCGAACCGGTCCGCACCGGGGAGCCCAGCGCGGCCCTCGGCTACCCGTGGCCGTGGGGCGTGGTGCGCTGGGCCGACGGCGTCGCGGCCGCGACCGTCCCCGCGGACCGCCGCACGCCCTGGGCGGAGCACCTGGCGCGCGTGCTCGTGGCGCTGCACCGGCCCGCGCCGGCCGACGCGCCCGAGAACGCGTTCCGCGGGATCCCGGTCGCCGAGCGGTCCGCGAGCCTGGAGGAACGGATCCCCCTGCTGCCGCGGCGGCACCACGCGCGCGCCCGGGAGCTGTGGGCCGAGGCCGTCGCCGCCCCGGCGTACGACGGCGTGCCGGTGTGGCTGCACGGCGACCCGCACCCGGCCAACCTCGTGGCCGACGGCGACCGGCTGTCGGCCGTCATCGACTTCGGCGACGTGACCAGCGGTGACCCGGCGTCGGACCTCGGGATGGCGTGGCTCACCTTCGACGCGGCGGGCCGCGAGCGGTTCCGCGCGGTGATCGACGCAGAGGCGCGCGACGGACGCGGCTGGGACGCCGGAATGTGGCGCCGCGCCCAGGGCTGGGCGGTGCTGTTCACGTCCATCTGCTTCGCCTACCCGGACACCCACCCGATCATGGTGGGCGTCGGGGAGCACGCCGTGGAGCAGCTGTTCGGCTGAGGGGGCCGGGTGGGTCGAGTGTCGGTGGCTGCCGCTAGGTTCCTGCCATGACCTACGACCTCCCCTTCTTCGCCCTCCTCGACGGGACGCCCGACGGCACCCCGTACCCGCAGAAGGTGCACGACCTCGGCCTGCTCCACGTCCCCTCCGGCCGCATCGAGGCGTCGGACCCGTACGTCACGCTCGGCGAGGGACTGGTCGTCCGCGTCGAGCCGGGCTCCTACCCCGCGTTCGTCACGGTCGCCGACGTGTCCGAGGAGCGCGACGGCAGCCACCTGCGGGAGGCGTACCTCTCGCTCGTGCTGTCCGACGGCGCACCGGTCGCCGAGGTGCGGGGCGTCACCCCGGAGGGCGCCGAGCCGGCGGACGACGGCAAGCACTACGGGGTCGGCGTCGACGCCGGCACGGTCGGGTTCGCGGACGCCGACGCGATCGTGCGGTGCATGCCGCCGGAGGATGACTCGACCGACTGGTACGACCTGCTGTTCGACTCGGGCGAGCCCACGTCGTGGTTCGAGCTGATGGACAGCCCCGACCACTACCGGGAGGGCAGCGCGAACATCGCCATGCCGCTGGCCACCGCCGGCGAGAACGTGGTGCTCAGCCACTCCGGCTGGGGCGACGGGTTCTACCCCGTGGTCACGACGCACGCCGCCGACGGCACCCTGCTCGGGGTGCACATCGACCTCCTGGTCGCCGGCCCCGACGAGGACGAGCAGGAGGACGACGAGGACGACGCCGCGGAGGCCGACGACTGACGGTGCCGCACGGGCGCCGCCCGGAACCGCTCAGCGCCGGACGACCTCAGAGCTGCACGGCCGACGTGTTCGCGCCGCACACGAGCACCGCGACCCGCTCACCGGGCTCGGGCACGTAGGCCCCGGACAGCAGCGCCGCGAGCGCCGTCGCACCGCCGGGCTCGGCCACCACGCGAGCGGCGTCCCACAGGGAGCGCTGGGCGGAGGCGATGGCCTCGTCGGTGACCAGCACGGACCGCTCGACGAACTGCTGGGCCAGCGGGAACATGAGCCGCCCCACCTGCTTGGGCGCGAGCGAGTCGGCGGCGATGCCCTCGGTGGGCGCGTCCACGGGCTCGCCCGCGGCGAGCGCGCGGTGCAGGGTGGGCGCGCCCTCGGGCTCGACGGCCACGACGCGCACGTCGCCGCGGAACCAGGCGGCGATGCCGCCGATCAGCCCGCCGCCGCCCACGGCGACCAGCAGGGTGTCGAGGTCGGGCAGGTCCTGGCCGATCTCCAGGCCGAGGGTGCCCTGCCCGGTCAGCGTGGCGGGCTGGTCGTAGGCGTGCACGGTCATGGCGCCCGTGCCGGCGACGAACTCCTCGCTGGCGGCCAGGGCGTCGGCGTACCGGTCGCCGCCCACGACGAGCTTGGCGCCGTACCCACGGATCCGCTCGGCCTTGGCCGGGGTGGTCACGCTCGGCACGAAGATCGTGGCGGGCACGCCGAGCCGGGCCGCGGCGTACGCGACGGCGGCCCCGTGGTTGCCGCCCGAGGCGGCGACCACGCCGGCGTCGGGCACGTCGCGGGTCAGCAGGCTGGTGAACGCGCCGCGGGCCTTGAACGAGCCGGAGTGCTGGAGGCACTCGAGCTTGAGCGCCACGGGCTGCGCGGGCCGGCCGAAGTCGGCCAGGTCGACCTCCAGCACGGGCGTGTGCCGCACGTGCGGCCGAATCAGGGCCTCCGCCGCCCGGATGGCGTCCCGGGTCACCTCTGTCGTCGATACGTCCGTCATCGATTCCTCCATCAGCTCGTGCCGTCCTCCCACACCAAGCCTGCCTCGCGCGAGCCTGCGGCTCCGGCTCACGCGATCCCCAGCTCCCGGTCCCGGTCCCAGTCCTCGGTCCAGCCGAGCTGGTCGAACATCGCGTCCAGGATCCCCGCGGTGAAGCCCCACACGAGGTGCGTCAGGTCGCCGTCGTGCACGTGGAAGCCGGGGCCGCGCCAGGTCTGGTTGCCGCGGCGCAGCACGGTGGTGAACCGGTTGGCAGGGTCCAGGAGGTCGGCCACGGGGGCGCGGAAGACGTGCGCGGACTCGGCGACGTCGACCACGCGCACGGGCGTGGGCCGGGCCCACCAGCCGAGCACGGGCGTGACCACGTGGTTGCTGACGGGCATGGGCAGCTCGCCGAACGCGCCGAGCACCTCGACCCCTGCCGCGTCCAGGCCGGTCTCCTCGACGGCCTCGCGCAGGGCGGCCGCGACGGCGTCCTCGCCGTCCTCGGCGCGGCCGCCCGGGAAGGCGACCTGCCCGGCGTGGCTGCGCAGCGTGGCGGCGCGCGCCAGGAGCAGCACGTCGAGGTCGGCGGGCACGGCCAGGTCGTGGTCGTCGTGCTCGGCGGCGAGGCCGTCGAGCACGCCGAACAGCACGAGCACGGAGGCGGGTCGCGCACCGCCGGTGAACTCGCCGCGCGCGTGGGGCCACGGCCCCGTGAAGCCTCGCTCGGCGAGGGCGACCAGCTGCTTGCGTGCGGATGCGGAGGAGCTCACCGCCCGACCTTAACCCCGCCTGCCGGCGCCACCGGAAACCGGCCGCCGGACCTCAGCGGGCGGCGCTCACCAGAGGAACGACCGCACCGCCGTCGCCACCGCCGACGGCCGCTCCCGGTGCACCGCGTGCCCGGCGCCCACCACGACGCGCGCCCGCACGCTCGGGTTGCGGATCATCAGCTCGACGCCGGTGCGGGGGTGGAACAGCGCGCCCCGGGCGGGGTCGGCGCCCAGCACGAGGGTGGGCACGGTCAGCCGCGTGACGACGGCGGAGTGCCGCCAGGGCGCGTTGTCGCGCAGGGTGTGGGCCACGGCGGCGGCGTCCGCGGCCTTGGCGGCCGCGGCGACGGCCGCCGCGTCCCGCCGGTCCCAGGCCGCGTGCGCGCCCTGCACCGACCGGGCCGACGGCGGGTGCGTGGCGTCGCGGATCTCGGCCTTGGACACGGCCTCGAACCGCTCCTCCTCGACGTCGAGCGCGGGGTCGAGCAGCACGAGGCGGCGGGTGAACCGCCGGTCGGCGTCGACGGCGAGCGCACCGAGCAGGCCGCCGAGGCTGTGCCCGACCACGAGGTCCCAGCCGCTGCCGAGGGCGCGCACGTCGGCCACGTGGTCGGCCAGCAGGTAGGAGTCGGCGCGCGGGCTGGTCCCGTGCCCGCGCAGGTCGGGTGCGACGACCTCGTAGCCGTCGTCGGCGAGGGTCTCGGCGAGCCGCCACCAGGTGGCCCCGGCGGACACGATGCCGTGCAGCAGCAGCACCCGGCCCGGACCGGTGCCCCATCTGGTCGTGACGAGCTCGACGGCCGCGGGTGGTTGGGAGGTGCCGCCGGGAACTTCCTGCCACATCGCCATGAACAGAGGGTAACGACGGTATGTATACGGGTTTGAAACAATTGAACGTTTCTACCGCAATGTGGCGAGATCAGCGCCCCGCGCCGCCAGCAGGGACCGTGCGGCCTCCAGCGCCCGCCGGTAGACGGCGTCGTCGCGGAGCAGGAGGGACCGGTCGTTCGCGGCGTTCAGCAGGGCGTTGATCTCGAAGGTGACCTGCTCGGGATCGGTGCCGGGGGCGAGCTCGCCCTGCTCGAGCGCGAGCCGCGCGTGGTGCACCAGGTACGACTCCCAGGACTGCTGGGCCGCGACGACGGCGTCGTGCACGGCGCCGTCGCGCATGTCGAACTCGACCTCGACGGTGCGGAAGAAGCACCCGCCCTGGAACACGCGGGACCGCGAGTACTCGGTCCAGGCCAGCACCAGCGCCCAGAGCCGGGCGAGCCCCCGGTCGGCCGACCGCGCGGGGACGATGACGTGCTCGGTGTAGATCTCGACGGCCCGCTCCAGCGCGGCGAGCTGCAGCTTCTCCTTGGAGCCGAACAGGCCGGCGATCCCGCTCTTGTTCACCGGGACGGCCTCGGCCAGCGTGCCGAACGACAGCGCGTCCAGGCCACGCACCGAGGCCTCCTGCACCGCGTGGTCCAGCACGGCGCGGCGCGTGCGGTCGCCGCGGAGGCGGCGCAGGTCGGTCGGCTCGGTCACGGAACCAAGTGTACGACCGTTCGTTCATCAGATAGTGTGCGAACGATCGTACAGATTGATCACCACACACCCCGGAGGTCCCCGTGCCCCAGACCCCGCGCGCCGCGCGCGCCCTGTTCAGCACCCTCGGCCGCGTCGCGCCGCCGGCCGCCCTGGCCCTCGGCGCGGCCACCTACTGGCACGTCGGAGCGCGGACCCCGGTCCGGCCCGCCGACCAGGCCGTCCACGACTCGGCACGACGGACCCCGCTCGAGCACCGCCCCACGTTCCGGCGCGGCCGGGACGGGCGCCTCGGCGCCGGGGGCACCATCACGGTGGCCGGCTACTCCTGGGGCGATCCCGGTGCGCCCGGCGTCCTGCTGGTCCACGGCTGGCAGTCCCGCGCGTCGGCGTTCGGGCGCGTCATCGAGGACCTGGTCGGCGCCGGGCTCCGGGCCGTCGCCTACGACGCGCCCGGTCACGGCGCCTCCGGGGGACGGCGGCGCACCGGGCTCGACGACCTGGCGATCATCCGCCGGCTGTCCGACGCCGAGCCCGCCCCCTGGGCCGCCGTCGTCGGGCACTCGCTCGGCGTGCTCGGCGCGGGTATCGCGCTGCACGAGGGCGTCGAGGCCGAGCGGTTCACCGCGATCTCCGGCCTCACGTCGGTCCGCGTCACGACCGACGGCTTCGTCCGCGGCTCGGGGCTCCCCTGGGCGCTCCGCGACGCCTTCGCGACGGCGGCCCAGCGGTACGGGCTGCCCGACCACCCGGACGTCTACGAACGGTTCGACCTGCTGCGGCGCACCGTCCCGGCGTCCGTGCCGACCCTCTGGCTGCACGACGACGGGGACCGCGTGAACCCGCACCAGCTGTCGGTCCAGCTCCACGAGGCCCACGCGGACTCGAGCGAGCTGTTCACCACGACCGGGCTGGGGCACAACAAGATCCTGGGCGACCGCGCGGTCCGGTCCAGGATTCTCGACCACCTCGCCGCGCCGGCGTGGTGAACTCGGCGTGAACTCCTGCCGACATCACCAGATGGATACCAGAAACCTTCCCTGACCTGGGAAAACATCGTAGCCTGCCGTCCGATTTGTACTTTTTTCGGAACGGGAGGAAGACGATGGAGCACACGAGCGACGGAGCACTGGCAGCCACCGCGGTCAGCGTCCTGGGGACCCTGTGGTTCGCCTGGACCGTGCGGCACTCCGGACCCTGGTCCCGGTTCCTCCCGATCGGGGGTGTGCTGCTCGGCGTGGCGGTCTGCGCGCTCGGCGTGCTGACCACCGTCCGCACCTGGCCCGACGGCACGTCGGTGACCGGCGGCGTGGTGAGCATCTACGTCGCCGCGCTGCTGGTGCATGGCGCGGTGACCCGGCTCGCCACCGGCATGATCGCGAGCAAGTACCGCAGGGCGAAGGCCGCGGCCAAGGACGCCGACAAGGCGAGCGTCACCACCGGCAAGTCCCGGCTGCACCTGATCCCGACCGTCGTCTCGGTCTCCACGGCGATCCAGGTGGCGGTCATCGCGAACACCCTGGACGTGCCCCACCTGTACCTCGGCGCCGCCGCCGGGCTGGTGGCCGCCGCCGCGGCCTGGCTGCTCGGCGGGCTGCTGCGCCTGGTCACCAGCCCGCGCGGGCACCGCCCGACGGTGGCCCTCGCCCACCCGCTGACCGGCCTGCTCACCGGCGCCGTCCT
The DNA here is from genome assembly GCF_042802395.1 of Promicromonospora sp. NPDC057488. Classification (NCBI taxonomy): domain Bacteria; kingdom Bacillati; phylum Actinomycetota; class Actinomycetes; order Micrococcales; family Promicromonosporaceae; genus Promicromonospora; species Promicromonospora sp. NPDC057488. Next base: position 52,417 of record NZ_JBHVEG010000003.1, on the reverse strand, counting down.
GCTCGCGACGGCGGTCTGGCTGCTGCTCGGGACCGCGTGAACCCTCGTCACCATGTGACCCACCGGGATCTTTGCTTGGTCACATAGACGAAGCCTGTCACTGTTTGTCCAACTTTTGCTTGACACTCGCCATAAGTCCTCCTATGTTCGAAAAGTCACCCGGTGGAGTACGTCCTGCCCCGGGGGCGTGGGCGTCGTCGTCGACGACCACGTGACGCACCGATGGAGGGAACGACGATGAGGTCCACCTCTCTGACACCGCTGTCACTCCTGGCGTCGTCGCCGCCCGCGTCGCACGCCTGAGCCAGTCCCTCCTGCACTCAAGTCTCGTCGGGACGGGCACTTCCGCCTGCCCGATGGTGTCGAACGGAGACTCATGCCCGAGAACAGCACTGACGCCACTCCCCTGCCCGGCGGCGTGTCCCGTCGCTCGATCCTGACCGGAACCCTCGCCGGGCTCATGGCGCCGACGGCGGCGCTGGCGCTCGGCTCCGACACGGCGGTGGCCGTGTCGTCGTCGGTCCGGCCGCTCGCGTCCACCCGGCACATCACCGTGTACGCGGAGGCGCTGCCCGGGGGCCAGTACGGCTACGGGCTCACCCCCGGCAAGGCCACCATCCCCGGCCCCGTGCTCGAGATGTGGGAGGGCGACACCCTCCAGATCGAGCTGGTGAACAACACCGACAAGCGCCTGTCGATCCACCCGCACGGCGTGGACTACGCGACCGACTCGGACGGCAGCCCCTTCAACGACTCGTTCAACGAGCCCGGCGAGACCCGCACCTACGTCTGGAAGAGCCACAAGCCCAAGCAGCGCGCCGACGGCACCTGGATGGCCGGCTCCGCGGGCTACTGGCACTACCACGACCACGCCCTGGGCGGGGAGCACGGCACCGCCGGGCTGCGCGCGGGCCTGTACGGCGCCCTCGTGGTGCGGCGCGAGGGCGACCCGCTGCCCGACCGCCAGCACACCGTCGTGTTCAACGACATGACCATCAACAACAAGGTCGCCCCCGACACCCCGATGCTGGAGGCGAACAAGGGCGAGAAGGTCGAGTTCATCGCGATCGGGCACGGGGACCAGCTCCACACGTTCCACGTGCACGCGCACCGCTGGGCGGACAACCGCACCGGCTGGCTGACCGGCCCCGACGACCCCACCCGGGTGATCGACACCCGCGACCTCAACCCCGGCTCCTCGTTCGGCTTCCAGGTCATCGCGGGCGAGGGCGTGGGCGCGGGCGCCTGGATGTACCACTGCCACGTCCAGTTCCACTCGGACGGCGGCATGGCCGGGATCTTCCTGGTGCGCAACGCCGACGGCAGCATGCCGGCCGGCGCCCAGGACGCCATCGACCGGTTCCACGAGCACGGCGGCCACACGATGAGCGGCACCACGAGCGGTACCGCCACCACCGAGACCGAGACGGGCGCGGCAGGTCATGCCGGGCACCACTGACCGCACGACTCCCCGTTCACGCGCAAAGGAGCAGTGATGCAACGAACACGAAGAGGCCTCATCGCCGCGGTGGCCGGCGCCGCCCTCGTCGCCACGATGGCGGCGACCCCGGCGGCCGCCCAGCGGAGCACGACCGAGGCAGCCGCGTCCGCGGCTCTGACCACGGCCAAGACTCTGCCGGCCAAGGACACGAAGACCACGGACACGAAGACCACGGCGGCGGGCGAGCCCACCGTGCTGGTCTTCCACGGCGCGCCCGCCGACCAGTCCGACCCGGTCACGCTGGCCACCAAGACCATCCGTGAGCTCGGCGCCGAGAACGGCTTCACCGTGCACACGGCGAGCGACCCGGAGGTGTTCACGGCCGAGTCGCTCGCGGAGTACCGCGGCGTCGTCTTCCTGTCCGCCGAGGGCGTCGAGCTGAGCACCGCGCAGGAGGACGCGCTCAAGGCCTACGTGCAGGGCGGCGGCGGGTTCCTCGGCGTCCGTGACGCCGCGCGGGCGCAGGCCCGGTCGCAGTGGTTCACCGGGCTGATCGGCACGCGCCCCGCCGGCAACCTGCCGGACCCGCTGCCGGTGGAGAGCGCCACCGCGAGCGCCGAGAACCCGCCGAACGAGGTGGCCGCGAAGCTGATCGACGGCGACTCGCGGACCAAGTGGCTGGCGTTCGAGCCGACGGCGTCGATCGAGCTGGAGCTCGCCGAGCCGCTCGCGGCCGCCCGGTACGCGCTGACCTCGGCGAACGACTCCGAGGGCCGCGACCCGGCCGACTGGACGCTGCAGGGCTCGGCCGACGGCGAGACCTGGACCGACCTGGACACGCAGGCGGACCAGGACTTCCCGGACCGCTTCGCCACGAACGACTACGACCTCGACAACGACGTGGCGTACCAGCACTACCGCCTGGACATCACGGCGAACGCGGGCGACGACCTCACCCAGCTGGCCGAGATCCAGCTCTTCGACACCTCGGGCGAGGAGGAGCCGGACCCGGAGGTGCCGGTGCAGGAGGCGACGGTGAACGTCGTCGACCGCGCGCACCCCGCCAACGACGGGCTGCCCCTGAACTGGACCCGTGAGGACCGGTGGCTGAACTGGTCGCCGAACCCGATCGGCGAGGTGCACACGATCGCGCAGGTGCAGGAGTGGGACTACGACGCGGGCGAGGCCGCCAACGGCCCCTTCCACCCGATCTCGTGGTGCCGTGACTACGACGGCGGCCGCTCGTTCTACACGGGCATGGGCGGCACGGCGGCGAGCTATGCCGAGGAGGGCTTCCGCGACCACCTGCTGGGCGGCCTGCTCTGGTCCACCGGCATGGTGCGCGGCGACTGCCAGGCGACCATCGCGGCGAACTACGAGGCCGAGCGCCTGACCGCGCAGAACACCGCGGGCACGCTCGACCAGATCGGCGAGCCGCACGGCCTGACCGTCGCGCCCGACGGCGGCGTCTTCTACGTCGGCAAGGGCGCGTGCCCCTCCGGGCCGGTCGTCTCCTGGGACGACCCGAACGTGGGCCTGGGCTGCGGCACGATCCACCGCTGGGACCCCGAGGCGGGCGAGACCAAGCTGCTGACCACGCTGGACGTGATGGGTAACCGCGGCAGCGGCAGCGAGCTGGTCAAGAACGAGGAGGGGCTGCTCGGCATCACGCTGGACCCCGACTTCGAGGACAACCACTGGATCTACGCCTACTGGATGCCGCACGAGTCGATCGACGTCGAGCGGCGGGTGGGCCAGCGCACGGTCTCGCGCTTCACCTATGACGCCGCGGCCGACACCATCGACCAGTCCACCCGCAAGGACCTGCTGGAGTGGGACACGCAGATCCACAGCTGCTGCCACGCGGGCGGTGGCATGGACTTCGACAACGACGGCAACCTGTACATCGGGTCCGGCGACAGCAACTCGTCGGGCGGCTCGGACGGCTACTCCGGCAACAACTGGACGCAGGAGTACGCGGGCCTGTCGTTCCAGGACGCGCGCCGCACGGCCGGTAACACGAACGACCTGAACGGCAAGATCCTGCGGATCCACCCGGAGGACGACGGCACGTTCACGATCCCCGAGGGCAACCTGTTCCCCGAGGCGGACGACCCGGGCGACAAGACGCGCCCGGAGATCTACGTGATGGGCGTGCGGAACATCTCGCGCCTGGCCTACGACAAGAAGAACGACTGGCTGACGGCGGCCTGGGTGGGGCCGGACGCGGGCGCGCCGGACCCGGAGCTCGGGCCGGCCAAGTACGAGACCGCGACCATCATCACCTCGGCGGGCAACCAGGGCTGGCCGTACTGCATGGGCAACGGGCAGCCGTACCGCGACCGCAGCAACGAGGACGCCTCGGTGCTGGCGGGCTGGTACGACTGCGACAACCCGAAGAACACCTCGCCGCGCAACACCGGCCTGGTGGACCTCCCGCCCGTGCGGGACAACATGATCTGGTACTCCCCCAGCGGTGGCGGCCCGGTCTTCCCCGAGGGTGAGAACGGCATCCCGTCGTACGTGGACGAGGAGGCCACGTACACGCTGCCGTACCTGCGCGGCGGCGGTCAGGCCGTGATGGACGGTCCCACCTACCACCGGTCCGACGTCGACACCGACAGCGGCGTCGCCTGGCCCGCGTACTGGGACAACAAGTGGTTCATCGGCGACCAGTCCAACGCCAGCAACCGGATCGCCGTCACGGTGAACCCGGACACGGTCGAGGAGGCCGGTCCCCCGGTCTTCGCCGAGGACCTGCGCAAGATCATCCAGGGCGGCGCCGGCAACACGCAGGTGCAGAGCTGGATGGACGCCAAGTTCGGCCCGGACGGCGCGCTGTACATGCTGGACTACGCGGGCGGGTTCTTCTCCCTGCACCCCAACCAGAAGCTCGTCCGGATCAGCTACAAGGGCGGGGCGCCGACCCCGGCCCCGGCCGCGTCCGGTGCGAGCGTGCAGAGCTCCCCGCTGACCGTCGCCTTCACGGGTGACCGCTCGGGCGGCGTCTCGTACGCCTGGGACTTCGGGGACGGGCACACCTCGACCGAGGCCAACCCGCGGCACACCTATGCCCGCGTGGGCAGCTACGACGCCACGCTGACGGTGACCTACGCCGACGGCGAGACGTCGACGGTCGAGGTCGCGGCCGAGACCACCTGCACCATCCCGGACGACCGGGGCACCGTGTTCCTGGGTGCCAAGGACAGCGGCGTCACCAACGACGACCTGGGCGGCTGCACGATCAACGACCTGATCGAGGACGAGCGGGAGTGGGACACGAACGGCCGGTTCGTCAACCACGTCACGGCCGTCGCCGACCAGCTCCGGGCCGACAAGGTCATCACGGTCGCCGAGCGCAAGAAGCTGATCAGCGCGGCGACGTCGTCCGGCGTCGGCGCCGAGGGCAGCACCGGGTACCGGTGGCTGTTCGACGGCACGGCCGAGCAGCTCGCGGACTGGCGACAGGCCCCGGGCGGAAAGTTCGACCTGCTGGACGACGGGTCGATCCTGGCCACCGGCGGTCTCGGCATGCTCTGGCACCCGGGGGCGGAGGTCGGTGACTTCTCGCTGAAGCTCCAGTTCAAGGACTCCGCGCCGGAGGGCAGGTTCGCCAACAGCGGCGTCTTCACCCGGTTCCCCGACCCGCGGGTGCCGCAGGACGAGCGGCCCGAGTGCGGGCAGGGCACCGACGCCGAGGCCTGGGTGGCGATCTACTGCGGCCACGAGATCCAGCTCTACGACGGTCCCACCGGCGAGGTCCAGAAGACGGGGTCGGTCTACAACTTCGACCCCAACACCCTGGAGAACGCCGGGGTGACCCCCAAGGGCGAGTGGAACGACTACGAGATCCAGGTGGTCGGCCAGCAGTACACGATCATCCGCAACGGCGAGGTCATCAACGAGTTCGAGAACTCGCCCGGCAAGGAGTCCTCGCGCGCCGGCGACCCGCCGACCGACCTGCGGCAGTTCCTGCGCGGCTACATCGGCCTGCAGAACCACAGCGACGCGGACGCCATGGAGTTCCGCAACATCCGGGTGCGTGACCTGTGACCAGGCCCGCGGAGACGAGAGGTACACCCATGCGACACAAACTGTCCCGCCTCCTGGCGGCGGCAGCGGTCAGCGCCCTCGTGGCGGTGCCGTTGGCGCCCGCCACCGCCGTCGAGTACGCCGGTGACATCGCGCCGGCGTCCGCCACCCCGGTGGCCGACGGCCCCTCGAAGGACGGATCCGCGCAGGAGGCCGCCACCCAGGCGGCCGACCAGGTGCTGAACTTCACCGCCAGCGCGAGCGTGTCGGCGTATGCCTCCGCGCCCACGACGGCGGCGGCCGGGCCGACGACCATCGTGTTCGAGAACAGCACGGCGACCGGCAACAACATCGGGATGTCCCACACCCTGACGTTCGAGACCGGCTCGTCGGAGTACAACCAGGACGTCACCCTGGACATCCTGGCCAACCCCCTGGACGCCAACGGCGGCCGCTACGAGGCCGAGGTCAACCTGACCCCGGGCACGTACCGGTACTTCTGCGCGATCCCGGGCCACGGCACGATGACGGGCGAGCTCGTGGTCACCGAGGGCGGCGGTGGCGACGACACCACCGCCCCGACGGTCACGGCCGAGGTCGCGGGCGACCAGAACGACGAGGGCGCCTACATCGGCTCCGCCAGCGTCAGCCTCGCGGCCGACGACGGCGACGGCTCCGGCGTCGAGTCCGTCGAGTACGACCTGGACGGTGCCGGGTACGCCCCGTACACCGCGCCGATCGTGCTGGACGAGCCCGGCGAGCACATGCTGGAGTACCGGGCCACCGACGTTGCGGGCAACGTCTCCGAGCCGGAGATGCTGCACGTCACGGTGGTCGAGCCCGACGGCGACGACACGACGCCGCCGGTGGTCACCGCCGAGGTGACCGGCGACCTCGACCCCGACGGCGCCTACGTCGGGTCCGCGACCCTGAACCTCACGGCCAGGGACCCGGGCTCGGGCATCGCGTCGGTCGAGTACGACCTCGACGGCGCCGGCTGGGCGGCGTACACGGCGCCCGTCGTCGTCGACACGCCGGGCGAGCACACCGTGACCTACCGGGCCACGGACAACGCGGGCAACGTGGCGGAACCGGGCTCGGCGACCTTCACCGTCGTCGAGGCTCCCCCGGTCGACGAGACCGCGCCCACCGTCACCACCCAGGTCACCGGCGAGCAGGACGGCGACGGCGCGTACATCGCGTCGGCGACCGTCGCGATCCTCGCCGAGGACGAGGGGTCGGGCGTCGAGTCCGTCGAGTACGAGCTCGACGGCGACGGCTGGACGGCCTACACGGACCCCGTGGTCGTGGACGTGACCGGCGCGCACACCGTGCGCTACCGGGCCACCGACGCCGCGGGCAACCTGTCGGAGCCGGGCAGCGTGGAGCTGGTCGTCGTCGGCGGGCAGGACCCGCCGGACACGACCCAGCCCATCGCGTCGGCGCAGGTCGACGGGGACCAGGACGACGAGGGTGCCTACCTCGGGTCCGCCACGGTCACCGTCACCGCCCGGGACGGCGAGTCGGGGGTGGCGTTCATCGAGTACGCGCTCGACTCGCCGGCCTTCCGGGAGTACACGGGCGCCGTGGTGGTCACCGAGGCCGGTTCGCACGCGTTCCGGTACCGGGCCACCGACAACGCCGGCAACGTGACCCGGACCGGCACCCTGCGGTTCGACGTCGCCCGCGGCGAGATCGACGCGTGCCCCGTCTCCGACGAGCGCCCCACGGTGATCCTCGGGAACAAGGACAGCAAGGTGACCAACTACGACACCGGCAACGGGTGCACGGTCGCCGACCTGATCGACGCCGACGGCGGGTGGGTCAGCCACAGCGCGTTCGTGAGCCACGTGACACAGGTCGCCGACCAGCTCGACGACGCCGACGTCCTCACCGCGCAGGAGGTGACGAAGCTCGTCCGGGCCGCCCGCCAGTCCGACGTCGGGCGGTAGGCACCGCACGACCGCACCAACCGGCATGACGACGGCGCCCCGTCCCTCCGTGAGGAGGGGCGGGGCGCCGTGGTCTCGACGAGCTCGACCAGCGAGGGTCAGGCTCGACCAGCGAGGATCGGGCCCGACCAGCGAGGATCGGGCCCGACCAGCGAGGATCGGGCCCGACCAGCGAGGATCAGGACACGAGCGACCGCAGCACGTACTGCAGGATGCCGCCGTTGCGGTAGTAGTCCGCCTCGCCCGGGGTGTCGATGCGCACCACGGCGTCGAACTCGACCTGCGAGCCGTCGCCCTTGGTGGCCGTGACCTTGACCGTCTCGGGCGTGACGCCCTCGTTCAGCGCGGTGACGCCGGTGACGTCGAAGGTCTCCGTGCCGTCCAGGCCCAGCGAGCCGGCGTTCTGACCGGCCGGGAACTGGAGCGGCAGGACGCCCATGCCGATGAGGTTGGAGCGGTGGATGCGCTCGAAGCTCTCGGTGATGACGGCCTTGACGCCCAGGAGCGCGGTGCCCTTGGCGGCCCAGTCACGCGACGAGCCGGAGCCGTACTCCTTGCCGCCGAGCACCACGAGCGGGGTGCCGGCCGCGGCGTAGTCCTGCGCGGCGTCGTAGATGGTGTCCTGGGCGTTCTTGACGAAGTTGAAGGTGAAGCCACCCTCGACGTCGTCCAGGAGCTGGTTGCGCAGGCGGATGTTCGCGAACGTGCCGCGGATCATGACCTCGTGGTTGCCGCGACGGGACCCGTAGGAGTTGAAGTCGCGGCGGCCCACGCCGTGCTCGGCGAGGTAGACGCCGGCCGGGCTGTCCGGCTTGATCGAGCCGGCCGGGCTGATGTGGTCGGTCGTGACCGAGTCACCCAGCTTGGCGAGCACGCGGGCACCGGTGACGTCGGTGACGGGCTCCGGCGTCATGCCCATGCCGTCGAAGTACGGGGGCTTGCGCACGTACGTCGACTCGGCGTCCCAGGCGAACGTGTCGCCCTCGGGGGTCTCCAGGGCGGCCCAGCGCTCGTCGCCCTTGAACACGTCGGCGTAGTCCGACTCGAACATCTTGCGGTCGATCGAGGACTCGATCGTGGCCTGGACCTCGTCCGGCGACGGCCAGATGTCGCGCAGGAAGACGGGGTGACCGGCCTCGTCGCGGCCCAGCGGGTCGTGCTCGAAGTCGAACTCCATGGTGCCGGCCAGGGCGTACGCGATGACCAGCGGCGGGGAGGCCAGGTAGTTCATCTTGACGTCCGGGTTGATCCGGCCCTCGAAGTTGCGGTTGCCCGAGAGCACCGAGACGACCGACAGGTCGTGCTCGTTGACGGCCTCGGAGACCTTCTCGTCCAGGGGGCCGGAGTTGCCGATGCAGGTGGCGCAGCCGTAGCCCACCAGGTGGAAGCCCAGCTTCTCGAGGTACGGCCAGAGGCCGGCCTTCTCGTAGTAGTTGGTCACGACCTGCGAGCCCGGGGCCATGGAGGTCTTGACCCACGGCTTGGAGACGAGGCCCTTCTCGACGGCGTTCTTGGCCAGCAGCGCCGCGGCGAGCATGACCGACGGGTTCGAGGTGTTGGTGCAGGACGTGATCGAGGCGATCGCGACCGCGCCGTGGAACAGCTCGAACTCCTTGCCGTCAGTGTTGGTGACGTGCACGTGCTTGCGGCCGTTCGCGGCCGGGGCCGGAGCATCGGAGGCGGGGAACGACTCGGCGCCCGCCTCGTCGGCACCCGCGGAGAACTCGGGCGCGTAGTTCGGCAGGTCGTGCAGGAACGCCGACTTCGCGTTCGTCAGCTCGATGCGGTCCTGCGGGCGCTTCGGCCCGGCGATCGACGGGACGACCGTGGACAGGTCGAGCTCGAGGTACTCGGAGAAGACCGGCTCCGCCGAGTCGGCGTCGAGCCAGAGGCCCTGCTCCTTGGCGTACGCCTCGACCAGGGCGAGCTGCTCCTCGGAGCGGCCCGTCAGGCGCAGGTAGTCGACCGTGACCGAGTCGATCGGGAAGATCGCGGCCGTGGAGCCGAACTCCGGCGACATGTTGCCGATGGTGGCGCGGTTCGCGAGCGGCACCTGGGCCACGCCCTCGCCGTAGAACTCGACGAACTTGCCGACCACGCCGTGCTGGCGCAGCATCTGCGTGATCGTGAGCACCACGTCGGTGGCCGTCACGGCCGCCGGGATGGAGCCGCTCAGCTTGAAGCCGACCACGCGCGGGATGAGCATCGAGACGGGCTGGCCGAGCATCGCGGCCTCGGCCTCGATGCCGCCGACGCCCCAGCCCAGCACGCCCAGGCCGTTGACCATGGTGGTGTGCGAGTCGGTGCCGACGCAGGTGTCGGGGTACGCGCGCAGCGCGCCGCCGACCTCGCGGGTCATGACCGTGCGGGCCAGGTACTCGATGTTGACCTGGTGCACGATGCCGGTGCCCGGCGGAACGACCTTGAAGTCGTCGAACGCGGTCTGGCCCCAGCGCAGGAACTGGTAGCGCTCGTGGTTGCGCTGGTACTCGAACTCGACGTTGCGCTGGAACGCGTCCGCGCGGCCGGCGACGTCGATCTGCACGGAGTGGTCGATGACCATCTCGGCGGGGGCCAGCGGGTTGATCCGCGTCGCGTCGCCACCGAGGGCCGCGACGGCCTCACGCATGGTGGCGAGGTCCACGACGCAGGGCACACCGGTGAAGTCCTGCATGATCACGCGCGCCGGCGTGAACTGGATCTCGGTGTCGGGCTGCGCGTCCGGGTCCCAGGACGCGAGGGCACGCACGTGGTCGGCGGTGATGTTCGCGCCGTCCTCGGTGCGCAGGAGGTTCTCGGCGAGGATCTTCAGCGAGTACGGGAGGCGCTCCACTCCCTCGACCGCGCTGAGCCGGAAGATCTCGTAGGACTTGCCGGAGACCTCCAGCGTTCCCTTTGATCCGAACGTGTCCACGGTGCTCACTCGGGCTCCTTCTGCGGGGCTGACGTTGCGTCGGCTCTCACAGGCGCTGTCATCGCGCGAAGGAGCCGCCGCATGGGTTCCAGGGGGCTTCACCCAGCCTAGGCCGGGCTGCTGGAGCCAGCATAACGCATTTATCTTGACGTCAAGATATCTGTCGGCCGAGCGCCCGTCTCGTCCTGCCCGGCCGCCGGCGCCTGGAGCGTCCGCAGCACCCGCCGGGCGATCATGGCGTTGCCCGCGTCGGTCGTGTGGACCCCGTCCTCGTGCACCAGGCGGCCCTGGACGATGTTGGGGTCGAGCAGCGACACGTACGTGGCGTCCCACTCGGCCGCCGCGGCCCGCACCGCGCTGTCCATCGCCCGTGCCTCCAGGCCGATCGCGCGCGGCGTGGACGGCCCGACCGAGACGATCTCGGCGTCGGGGAACCGCTCGACGGCCAGGGCGTACGTGTCCGCCACCGCCTGGAAGACCCGGCCGGGGTCCTTCCGCAGGCCCTTGAAGTCGTTCTGCCCGCCGGCGATCACCACGATGTCCACGCTGCCCGGGGGCACCGACCGGAGCTGGGTCGGGTAGTTGTCGCGCTTCGCGTTGCCCTTGACGAACCCGGTGCCGCCGACGGCGACGTTGAGCTCACGCCAGCCCATCCGCTCGGACACGAGCGTGCTCCACCGCAGCTCGGGCGACGACGTGCCCTGGCCCACCGTGTAGGAGTCGCCGATGAAGAGGACCACCGGCTCCCTCTGGACCACCGGGGACGGCGAGGGCGAGGGAGACTCCGCCCAGACCGACGGCGCGCCGCGTGGTGCGGGTGCCGAGGCCCCGCCCGTACCGCCGACGGCGATGCCGCCAGCTCCAAGAACCATGCCCACCAGGACGGCGACCGCGAACGCCGCTACTACCGACGCCGCGATCCCGCCGCTTACCAGCCACCGCTTCACGGTGCGCATCCTATGCGCACTGACCTGGGGCTTCGTCCACCGTCCCGTCAACCCTGCCGGTCCAGGACCGCGACGGCCTCGACGTGGTGCGTGTGCGGGAACAGGTCGAACCCGCGCACGCCCGTCAGCGCGTACCCGTGCGCAGCCAGGTAGCCGACGTCGCGCGCGAGCGCGGCCGGGTCGCAGGCCACGTAGACGACGCGGCGCGGGGCCAGGCCGGCGATCGCGTCCACCACGGCGCGCCCGGCTCCGGAGCGCGGCGGGTCGAGCACGACGACGTCGGCCGCGGGCACCTCGGCCTCCCCCGGCCCGCCCGCGAGCACGCGGTCCACGGCGCCGAGCCGCAGGTCCACCTGCTCGTACGCGTGCGCGTTGCGGCGAGCGTCCTTGACGGCGCGCTCGTCGCCCTCGACGGCGACCACCCGCCCGTCCGGCCCGACGGCGTCCGCGAGCGGAAGCGTGAACAGGCCCGCGCCGGAGTACAGGTCCAGCACGGTGGCCCCGGCCAGCTCCCCCGCGCTCGCGCCGGTCGCGTCCAGCACGGCGCCCGTCAGGACGGCCGGCGCCTCGCGGTGCACCTGCCAGAACCCGCCGGCAGCCACGCGGTAGCGGTGCGTGCCCCACGGTCCCGTGACGGTCTCGGCCACGGCCCGGCGGGCGTTGGACCGGGTGTCGGCGTGCCCGCGGCGCCACGGCTCGCCGTCGACCAGCAGCACCGGGTCGCCCTCGGACGGCGCGACCAGCTCCAGCCGGGTACCCGGCGTCCAGGTGCGCGTGAACACGTCCTCGGCGACGGCGAACGCCGCGACCTCGGCCGAGGCCAGCGGCATCTTCTTCAGCGCCACGACGTCGTGCGACCGGTGCTTGCGCATGCCGGCGCGGCCGTCGGCGTCGGCCACCAGGTCGATCCGGGTGCGGTAGTGCAGGCCGCGCCGCTCGTCGTCGCCCGGCACGCCCTCGACCGTGACGTGCTCGGCGAGCCAGCCGGCGTCGATCCGGGCCAGGCGCTGCAGCTGCTCGACGAGCACGTCGAGCTTCCAGCGGCGCTGCGCGGGCAGGGCCACGTGGGACAGCTCGCCGCCGCCCACGCCGTCGGCGCCGGCCGCGGGCCACGCGGGCTCGACACGGTCGGGCGACGCCTGGAGGATCTCGACGGCGTCGGCCCGCCAGAAGCCGGTGCCGCCCTCGGTGACTCGGGCGCGCACGCGCTCGCCCGGCAGCGTGTGCCGCACGAACACGACCCGGCCGTCCAGGCGGGCCACGCAGTGGCCGCCGTGGGCCACGGGGCCGACCTCCAGCTCGAACTCCTGCCCCACCTCGGGCGCGGGGGCGGCGTCGCTCACCCGGCGGGCGCGGCCCGGCCGCGGGGAACGCTGGGGACGACGGCGCGTGCGGCCGCCCTGCTCGGGGTCGGCGGGCGCGCTGCGGCGATCGGAGTTGCGGGGCATGTGCTCAAGTATCGCGCACCGGCCGCCGTCCCCGCTGCGGTCACGCCGTCGGACGGGTCACGTCACATCCGCCGGCCGCGCAGGAACGTGTCGCCCTCCAGGCCCGTCTGGCCGCGCGTCGAGGCGAGCTGCCACGGCACGGAGGCCACGACGACGCCGGGGGTGAACAGCAGGCTGCCCTTGAGGCGCAGCGCGGACTGGTTGTGCAGCAGCTGCTCCCACCAGTGCCCGACCACGTACTCGGGGATGTACACGATCACGAGGTCGCGCGGGGACTCGCGGTGCACGGAGCGCACGTACTTGACCACGGGGCGGGTGATCTCGCGGAACGGCGAGTCGAGGATGCGCAGCGGCACGGGCAGGTCGAGGGCCTCCCACTCCGCGGTGAGCCGCTCGACGTCCTCGCGGTCCACGCCCACGCTGACGGCCTCGAGCTCGTTCGGCCGCGCGGCGCGCGCGTAGGCCAGGGCGCGCATGGTCGGCTTGTGCACCTTGGAGACCAGCACGACGGCGTGCACGCGGCTGGGCAGCGCGCGGGCCGCCGAGACGTCGTCGAGCGCGAGCTCCTGGCTGACCCGGTCGTAGTGCTTGCGGATGCCGCGCATCAGCACGAACAGCACGCCCATGGCCAGCAGGGTGATCCAGGCGCCGTGGGTGAACTTGGTCAGCAGCACGATGATCAGCACGATGCCCGTGAGGCCGAACCCGACGCCGTTGACCAGGCGCGAGCGCTTGTACCGGCTGCGCACCGCGGGGTTGGGCTCGGTGCGCAGCGCGCGCGTCCAGTGCCGCAGCATGCCGAGCTGGGACAGCGTGAACGAGACGAAAACGCCCACGATGTAGAGCTGGATCAGCCGGGTGACCTCGGCGTCGAACACCACGATCAGGACGATCGCCGCGACGGCGAGGGTGATGATGCCGTTGGAGAACGCGAGCCGGTCGCCGCGGGTGTGCAGCTGGCGGGGCAGGTAGCCGTCGCGGCCGAGGATCGAGCCCAGCACGGGGAACCCGTTGAACGCCGTGTTGGCGGCGAGCACCAGGATCAGGCCCGTGACGGCCGAGACGGCGTAGAACGCGGGCGGGAAGCCGGAGAACACGGCCTCGGCGAGCTGGCCGATCACGGGGATCTGCACGTAGTGGTCCGAGACCGGCTGGCCGTTCAGCGTGAGCTGGCTGTGCGGGTCCTCCGCGAACTGGACCCCGGTGGCCTGGGCCAGCATCAGGATCGACATGATCATGGTCGCGGAGATGGTGCCGAGCAGCAGCAGCGTCGTGGCGGCGTTGCGCGACTTGGGCTTCCGGAACGCGGGCACGCCGTTGCTGATGGCCTCCACGCCGGTCAGGGCGGCGCAGCCGGACGCGAACGCGCGGGCCAGCAGGAACGCGCCCGCGATGCCGACCAGGCCCTGGTCGAACGCGGCCTCGGCGGACAGCTCGAACTCCGCGCTCTGCGCCTGCGGCAGCGTGCCGGAGAAGAACCGGAACGCGCCCGTGACGATGAGCGCGCCGATGATCGCCATGTAGCAGTAGGTCGGGATGGCGAACGCCGTGCCCGACTCCTTGACCCCACGGAGGTTGACCAGGGTGAGCAGCACCACCGCGATGACCGCGGCGAGCGCCTCGTGCCCGCGCAGCCCCGGGATGGCGGCGGACGCGTACTGGGCGGCCGACGAGATCGACACGGCCACGGTGAGCACGTAGTCCACCAGCAGCGCGGAGGCGACGCCGATGCCCGCGGACGGGCCGAGGTTGGTGGTGGCGACCTCGTAGTCGCCGCCGCCGGACGGGTAGGCGTGCACGTTCTGCCGGTAGGACGCCACCACGATGAGCAGCACCACGACCACTACGAGGCCGACCCATGGGGAGAACGCCAGGGCGGCGATACCCGCCAGTGACAGAGTCAGGAGGATCTCGTCGGGCGCGTACGCGACGGACGACAGCGCGTCCGAGGCGAACACCGGGAGCGCGATGCGTTTGGGCAGCAGCGTGTGCCCCAGGCTCTCGCTGCGCATGGGGCGGCCGACCAGGAGGCGCTTGGCCGCATCGACGATGTCCGACACGTTGGATGACTCTATGCCCGTCGATGGCCTCCAGCGCACCCGGCGCACCATCGTCACCCGCGGCGCGGTAGCGTTCCGTCCGTGCACTTCGTCATCATGGGTTGCGGCCGGGTCGGCTCCAGCCTCGCGCAGGAGATCGAGGGCCGCGGGCACTCCGTGGCGGTCATCGACCAGAACCCGGACGCGTTCCGGCGCCTGCCCGCGGACTTCTCCGGCAAGAAGGTCACCGGGGTGGGCTTCGACCGGGACACCCTGGTCCAGGCCGGGATCGAGGACACGTACGCGTTCGCCGCGGTGTCCGACGGCGACAACTCCAACATCCTGTCCGCCCGCGTGGTCCGCGAGACCTACGGCGTGGACAACGTGGTGGCGCGCATCTACGACCCGCACCGCGCGGAGATCTACCAGCGCCTCGGCATCCCGACGGTCGCCACGGTGCGCTGGACGGCCGACCAGGTGCTGCGGCGCATGCTGCCGCTCGGCTTCACCGACGAGTACCGCGACCCGTCCGGCACCGTCCGGCTGGCGCAGATCGAGTACCACCGGCGTTGGGTGGGCCGCCCCGTGCTGGGCATCGAGGCCGCGACGGGGGCACGGGTCGCGTTCGTGACCCGCTACTCGTCGGCGATCCTGCCCACCGCCGACGTCGTGCTCCAGGAGAACGACGTGCTGCACCTGCTCATGGCGGCCGACCGGTCCGCCGAGATCGAGCGCATCCTCACCGCCGCACCGACCGCCGAGGAGGACTGATGCGCGTCGTCATCGCCGGGGCGGGGTCCGTGGGCCGCTCGATCGCCCGCGAGCTGCTGAGCCACGACCACGAGGTCACCCTGATCGACAAGAACCCCTCGGCCATGCGGGTCTCGCAGGTCCCCGAGGCGGAGTGGGTGCTGGCGGACGCGTGCGAGCTGCCCGCCCTGGAGGCGTCCGAGCTGGAGCAGGCCGACGTCGTGGTGGGCGCCACCGGCGACGACAAGGTGAACCTGGTGTTCTCCCTGCTGGGCAAGACGGAGTTCGGGGTGCCGCGCACCGTCGCGCGGGTGAACAACCCGAAGAACGAGTGGATGTTCGACCAGTCTTGGGGCGTGGACGTGGCGGTCTCGACGCCGCGCATCATGACGGCGATGGTCGAGGAGGCCGTGGCCGTCGGCGACCTGGTGAAGATCTTCAGCTTCAGCCAGTCGCGCGCCGACATCCTGGAGCTGACGCTGCCCGCCGACTCCCGGGTCGCCGGGACACGCGTGGGCCAGGTGATCTGGCCGGCGGACGTCACGCTCTCGACGATCGTGCGCGACGGCCGCCCACTGGTGCCGAGCCCGGACGACACCCTGGAGGCCGGCGACGAGCTGCTGCTGGTCGCCGGCGCGGACGCCGACACGGACGCCCTCCAGAAGCTGCTGGTGCCGAAGGGCTGACCGGCCGGGCCCGGGCGCGGCGTCAGGCCTGCGCCGGGGCCTTCGGCCGGCGCACGACGTACCAGGTCAGGTACAGCACGAGCGCCCACAGCGGCACGCCCAGCAGCAGGTGGAACGTGCCCAGCCAGGCGACGTCGCCCGCGAAGTAGAGGGGCGTCTTGACGGCCAGGCGCAGGGCGAACAGGCCCACCCAGAGCCAGGTGGCGATCGAGTACATGCGCATCTTGGCCGGGTCGGAGCGCCAGGCGGTCAGCGCGGCGAACGCCGAGGGCTGGTCGTCCGGGCGGTCCGCGTCGGCCTTGACGGCCTCCGGCGTCAGGCCGGCACGCAGCGCCTCGACCACGTAGCCGACGGCGGGGCGGCGCGCGAGGATCGTGCCGAGCAGCACCACGAGGTAGCCGGCGTTCAGCAGCAGGCCGCCCGCGTAGTAGTCCTCCGCGTCGCCGGACGTCCAGGCCCACACCACGCCGACGGCGATACCGAGCAGCCCGCCGAGGGCCTGCGTGACCGGCGTGCGCTGCACGAGGCGCGCCACGACGAGCACGAGCGCGGCGACGACCGACGCGATCAGCGGGACGGTCAGGTCGTTGGTGATCACGAACGCGACCACGAACACCAGGCCCGGCAGGACCGCCTCGACCAGGCCGCGCACCCCGCCTACGGCCTGCGCGGCCGAGAACTCCTCGCCCGCGAGGGCGCGCATACCGCGCGCGGGGGTCTGGGCGTGGTCGTTCTGCTCGTTCTGGTGCTGCTGGTTCTGCTCGTGCGGGGGCACGTCATGACGTGCTGGATCGCTCATGGGGGCTATTGTGCCTCGCCCGGCCGGGGCCTCAGCTCGTACCTCGGGTTGAACATCGTGCGGCGCCCGTCGACGTCGCACACCATGCCCTCGACGCGGATGCGGCGGCCGGGCTCGATGCCCTCGATGGTGCGGCGCCCGAGCCAGACGAGGTCGAGCGCGCCGGAGCCGTCGAACAGCTCCGCCTCCAGGGTGGGCACGCCCTCGCGCGGGCGCAGGACCACGGAGCGCAGCACGCCCGCGACCTTGCCGCGGGACCGCGGGGGCAGCGACGTGACCGCCGCACAGCCGACGTTCTTGGAGGCGTCGGCACGTTCGGCGGTGTCGCTGACCTCCTCGTTGGACGCCAGCGTCGCCGCGATGCGGGACGCGAGCGCCGATCGGAGCGACATCAGTGGTTCACCTCGTCAGCCGATCTGGGTGATCTCGGGACCGCGGCGCAGCGGGTTGAAGTCCGACATCTGCGGTGCCGCGTTCTCGGGGCCGGCCGGCTCCGGTGCCGGCTGTGCACCATCCTTGCGCGCCGACTTCGGCAGCGCCAGGGGCAGCAGGTCCCGCGGCGGGCGCGGGCTCTGGTCGCGCACCACCACGATGTTGGCGAACACGGACTCCAGGGGCTTGGCCGCCTCGGCGTCCAGCGCCGCCCGGCCCGCGAGGACGCCGCGGATGAACCAGCGGGGCCCGTCCACGCCCACGAACCGCGCCGGCCGCTGGCCGGACTGCCCGTCGGGGCCGGTCACCGGCATGCGGACCAGCAGCTCGCGGCCGAACACGCCGGGGACGTCGTCCACGATGCCGCCCTGCCCGCTGACGGACTGCGCGATCTCGTGCCGGATCTCGTCCCAGATCCCGTCGGTGCGGGGCGCGGCGAAGGCCTGGATCTGGAGGTTGGACCCCTCCAGCGCGGCCGTCACGCCGGTCACCTTCTGCGTCTTCTTGTCGATCTCCATGCGGAGCTCGAGCCCGGGCATCACCGGCAGCCAGATCGCACCGAGATCGACCCGGGGGCCCATCTCGTCCACCTGGGAGCGGTCGAAGGGTCCGTGGGGCCGCTTCTGCTGCTCGGCCTCCACCGACGCCCACTCGACCGAGGCGGGCTCATCCGCCGTACCTCGTCGGCTGAACAGACCCACAGCCACACTCCTTCGTCGTTCTTCCGTTGCCCGCCCGGCGGCTCGCCGGACGCTCGCCGTCACCGGCCGCGCGCGATTGCTCCGCCGGGTGGCGTTATCCGCTCGTTACTTACAGCCTAGACCTGTCAGGGCCTGACTTGGACACGCGTTCAGCGTCCGGCGAAACCGCCGCTGGAGCCGAAGCCGCCCTCGCCCCGGTGCGAGCCGGGCAGCGCCTCGGCCAGCAGGAAGCGCGCACGCTCGACCTTCTGGATCACGAGCTGCGCGATCCGGTCGCCGCGGAGCAGCTTCACGGGCTGCGTGGTGTCGGTGTTGAGCAGCGTGACCTTGATCTCGCCGCGGTAGCCCGCGTCCACCGTGCCGGGCGCGTTCACGATCGTCAGCCCGTGCTTCGTGGCGAGCCCCGAGCGCGGGTGCACGAACGCCGCGTAGCCGTCCGGCAACGCGATCGACACCCCGGTGGGCACCAGCACCCGCCCCTGCGGCGGGATCTCGACGTCGACCGTGGTCACCAGGTCGGCGCCGGCGTCGCCGGGATGCGCGTAGGACGGGAGAGGGACGTCGTCCAGGAGGCGGATGAGCACGTCGACCGTGCTGCCGTCAGGGGTTGGCTCAGGGGTGGGCACGCCGGAAGAGTACGCCACCTGGGCCCGCGCCGCCGCAAGAGTGCTCGGGCAGTGCCCGGGGCTGGGATGATGTGTCCATGACGGCGACCACCCTCACCTTCCACGAGCGCCTACTGCCCGGTCCCGGCGGCTGGCTCGGTACGGTCGGTCTGGGCGCCATCGCGGCGATCGCGCTGTGGCCCGTGCACTCGGTGACGGCCGTGGTCGTGGGCCTGCTGGTCTGCGTGGGCTCGGCGGTCGCCCTGGCGGTGTCCTCGCCGGTGGTGGAGGTCTCCGACGGCGTGCTGCGCGCCGGGGCCGCCCGGATCCCGGTGGCGCTGCTCGGCGCCGCGCAGGCCCTGGACGTCGCCGCCATGCGGCACGAGCTGGGCCCCGGCCTCGACGCGCGCGCCTACGTGTGCCTGCGCGCGTGGGCCCGGACCGGGGTGCGGGTCGCGGTCGACGACCCGGCCGACCCAACCCCCTACTGGCTCGTCTCCACCCGCCGGCCGGAGCTGCTGGTCAAGGCTCTGACCGACTGATCAGGAGCGGAACCGCAGGCTCAGTCGGCAGACCGGCAGACCGGCAGAGCCTGAGCCTTTGCCGCCACGCTGTTCCCGGACACGACGAAGGCTGCCATGCTCCGCATGACAGCCCGGTCGTGTCGTCAGTGCCTAAGGCCTGGCAGAAATCAGGCAGCGCACTCCGTGCAGATCATCTGGCCGGCCTTCTCGTAGGCCAGCTGGCTGCGGTGGTGCACCAGGAAACAGCTCGAGCACGTGAACTCGTCCGCCTGACGCGGCAGCACACGTACGGCGAGCTCCTCGCCCGACAGATCGGCGCCCGGGAGCTCGAAGCCCTCGGCCGCTTCCGTCTCGTCCTCGTCCACAACGCCCGAGGACTTGTCAGAACGACGTGCCTGCAGCTCCTGGATCGAGTCCTGCTCGACATCCTCGTCGTTCTTACGCGGGGCGTCGTAGTCAGTTGCCATGTGGTGTTCTCCGTCGATAGGTGGTCGCGCCGGAAGGGTTCGGGACATCCGGGGGTTCGACGCCGCCCCGGCCGGGACCCCGCCAGCGCCGTCGAACAGCGGTCGCGAGCGGGTGTACGCGCAGATAATGCACACGGCCCCGGTTTTGTTCCCGAGTCGGCCCACGGATTGTGCACCATTTCTGTCAGGCGCGCTACATCTGCCGGTGTAACCCCGGTCACGTATGCTCTGACCTGCAAGAACGGCCCGTTTTCGGCCTTTTGGCCTTGGTCAGCAGTGACCAGCCTTGCGGGGGTGTGTCATATAAAAGATCACCCGCGATCTACCCCGCCGGCGCCGTCGGCGTCGACCTCCTCCAGGATCCTGGCGAGCTCCTCGACGAGCCCGGCGGGACCGGCGACGGTCATCGCGTTGCCGGCCGGCCGGCCCCGCAGCCCGGTCACGACGGAGCCCGCCTCGGTGGCCACCACGACGCCCGCGGCCATGTCCCACGGGTTCAGGCCGCGCTCGTAGTACAGGTCGAGCGAGCCGTCGGCGAGCAGGCACAGGTCGATCGCGGCCGACCCCAGCCGGCGGATGTCGCGGATCTCGGGGAGCACGCGGGCCAGCACAGCGGCCTGCTCCCGGCGGCGTCCGGCGTCGTACCCGAAGCCCGTGCCCACCAGGGACGTGCTCAGGGAGGCCGGGGCGCCCACGTGGACGGGCGCGCCGTCGCGCGTGGCGCCCTCGCCGAGCCCGGCCGACCAGGTGCGCCCGTCGGCGACGCTGTGCACGCAGCCGGCCAGGACGGTCCAGGAGGCGGGCTCGGGCGGGCCGGCCACCACGGCCACCGACACGGCCCAGGAGGCCACCCCGTACAGGTAGTTCACCGTGCCGTCGATCGGGTCGAGCACCCAGGTCAGGCCGCTCGTGCCGGGGACGTCGTCGCCCTCCTCGCCCAGGATGGCGTCGTCGGGCCGCTCGGCGGCGATCATCTCGCGCAGCAGGTCCTCCGACGCGCGGTCCATGACCGTGACCGGGTCCACCTCGCTCGACTTGGTGGCGGCGACCTCGACCCGTTCCGGTCTGCCCTCCCGCACGAGGGTCCCGGCGGCCGTCGCGAGGCGGACGGCGAGATCGCGGAGTTCGGTGACGGTGACGCCGTCGGGCAGCTCGTGCGGTGCGGGTGAGATCACGCGCCCATCCTGCCGCACCCGCACGCGGGCTACGATCCGGCGGCACACCGACGCGCCTGCGCCGCGCCGCCCCCGCTCGGTGGCAGGCTCGGCACACAGGACCACCCCGGGAGGACTGGCATGGACGAGCTGGAGCTGGTGAGGCTGCACGAGGACGGTGAACGCCTCGTCCTCGCCGCGCGCGACGGCACCCAGAGCACCCTGCCGATCACCGACGCCCTGCGCGCCGCCCTCCGGGGCGACCGTCCGCGCATGGAGTCGATCCGCGCCCAGGAGGAGTCCACCCTGCGTCCGCGCGAGATCCAGGCGCGCCTGCGCGCGGGCGAGACCTGCGAGGCCCTCGCCGAGGCCTCGGGCCTGCCCGTGGAGCACGTGCGGCGCTTCGAGTACCCCGTCATCTCCGAGCGTGAGCACGCGATCTCCCGGGTGCGCGCCAAGGCCGTGCTGAACGACGACGACACGGCCACCACGCTGGGCGAGGTCTCCGACGAGCGGCTGCGCTCGCGCGGCGTGCGGCCCGACGACGCCGCGTGGACCGCCACGCGGGAGGGCACGCACCCCTGGATCGTCCAGGTCGAGTTCGTCGCGGGCGAGCGACCGCGGCTGGGCCGCTGGTCCCTCGATCCGCGCGGCGGCTTCGTGACGGCGCTCGACGACGAGGCCCGCTGGCTCGGCCTGCCCGAGGACGACGACGGCCCGGAGCTGGCCGGGGTGTCCGCCCTGCCGCCGGCGCGGCTCGGCGCGCGCCCGGGCCGGCCGGCGCCGCCCGAGCCGGACGACACCGACCTGCTCCTGGACAACCTGTCCGAGCGGCGCGGTCAGCGGCCCTCGCGCCGTCCCGCCCCGGACCTCGGGCTGCCCGACCTGCTGGACCTCGAGCACCTGGACGGCAGCTCCGCCAGCCCGGGCACGGGCTCGGCCGCGAGCCCGGACGAGGCCCCCGGGCCCACGTCGGAGCCGGCCGCCGTCGTCGACATCGGCGCGCGGCGCCACGGGTCGCGCCCGAAGATGCCGTCGGTGAAGGTGCCGGACTCCCCCGCCGACCTGGAGTGGGAGGCCCCGAGCCAGTGGGAGATCCCGGGCCCGGGGTCGCCGTCGGCTCCTGCGCCGACTCCGCCGGCCGACCACGAGACCCCGCCGGAGCCCGAGCCTGCCCCGGCGCCCGAGCCGGCCAACGCGCCCGACAAGGAGCCTGCCGTCGCCAAGCGGAACGCGCCCAAGCGCGGCCGCAAGTCACGCGCGCAGGTGCCGAGCTGGGACGAGATCGTGTTCGGCTCGCGGCCGGAGGTCTAGCGCCGGGGTCTAGCCCCAGAGGGACTCGTCCGCCGACCGGCGGCGGGCGGTCAGCGCCGTCATGCGGCGCATGTGGTGGCGGCGGCACAGCACCTCGTACGCGACCTCGCCGAGGCCGACGTCGCCGATGACGACCTGCTCGCCCTCGGTGACCATGATGCCGTCGACGGTGCGCGCGTTGTGCGTGGCGCGCGCGCCGCACCAGCACAGCGACTGCACCTGGAGCAGCTCCACGCGGTCGGCGAGCTCGACGAGCCGGGCCGAGCCGGGGAACAGGCGCGTGCGGAAGTCCGTGGTGATGCCGAACGCGAAGATGTCGATCTCCATCTCGTCCACGAGCCGGGCGAGCTGTTCCACCTGCGCGGGCGAGTAGAACTGCGCCTCGTCGCACACGAGGTAGTCGACGGCCTGGCCGGCGGCGCGCCGGGCGCCGATCTCGACGAGGAAGTCGGTGTCGTCGGTGACCTCGACGGCGGCGACCTCCAGGCCCAGCCGGCTGGAGACCCGGTCGGCGCCCGCGCGGTCGCCCCGGCTGTAGATCAGGCCCTCGCGTCCGCGCGCGCGGAAGTTGTGGTCGGTCTGCAGGGCCAGGGTGGACTTGCCGGAGTCCATGGTCCCGGAGAAGAAGACGAGCTGTGCCACGGGTGGTTCCTAGGAGATCGCGGTCAGGAGCGGCACGAGCATCTCGTGCGGGGTCAGGGAGCCGTGCACGCCGGGCATGGCCCGGGCGTTCGCGGAGTGCACCCGGGAGTCGACGACGGTGGCGGCGCCGGTCATCGCGACCACGACGTCGCCGATAGCGGGCAGCACGTGCTCGGCGACGGGCCCGAACCAGCCGTCCGCCACGGCCCGGTCGCGGGGCACCACGAGGGCGTGCTCGCCCAGCCGCTCGGTCCAGCGCGCGACGACGTCGGCCGGGTCGGTGCCGGGCTCGGTGTACACGTGCAGGGCGCGGGGCTCGCCGCCGACGAGGGCGACGCCGGGGTGCAGCGCCGGGTCGGTCGCGACGTCCCACTGGAGGGCGGGGTCGGCCTTGATCTGGCCGTGGTCGGCCGTGACCAGGACGAGCGTGCCGCGCGGGACGCTGCGCACCAGGCGGCGCAGCTCCTGGTCGGTGGCCTCCAGGGCGTCGCCCCACTGCCAGGAGTCCCAGCCGAACCCGTGGCCGGTCTTGTCCACGTCGCCCTGGTACAGGTAGACGAGGCTCTGCCCGGTGCCCACCGGGTCGGCCGGCCGCCGCAGGGCCGCGACGGTGGCGTCCACGCGCTGCTCGAACGTCTCGGCGGCCACGTGGGCGGGGCCGCGCAGCGCGGCCTGGCTCATGCCGGAGCCCGCGAACTTGCGCGGGCCGGGCGCCACCACGCGCGTGCCGGCGGCGGCGAGCGTCTCCAGGACCGTGGGCTCGCGCTGCACGTCGGCGGGGTCGCCGAGGTCGCGCCACTGCACCACCGCGGCCAGGGCGCCGGTCTCGGGGTTGCGCTGCGTGTAGCCGAGCATGCCCGTGCGGCCTGGCGCGGTGCCGGTCCCGAGGATGCTCAGGCCGGCCGCCGTCGTCGACGGGAAGCTGGAGGTGAGCGTCGCGGCCGCCTCGTCCCGCTCGCGCAGGAGGCCCCGCAGGAACGGCGCGTGTCCCCCGCGCTCGGCGAGGTTGCGGATGCCGAGGCCGTCCACGAGCACCACGACCACGCGGTCGGCGTCGGGCAGGCCGAGGGCCGCGCGGCAACCCGCCGCGGTCAGGCCCGTGGCCGTGGTGAGGTCGTGGCCCAGCGCGCCCGCCGCGGCGGGGAGCACCGCGGCCAGGCTCGCGGTGTCGTAGGACGGGGCCACCAGGCCCTCGGGAAGCTGCGGGGCGCTCACGCAGACGTGGCCCGGGACAGGGCCTTGGCGAAGTCGACGGCGGCCCGGACCGCGGCGTCGCCCTCGGCCTCGCCGGAGACGCGGACCACGACGTCGTCGGGCGTCACCTGGCCGGTCAGGCCGTGGTCCGCGGTGCAGTTGGGGTCCACGCACGAGGCCGGCTCCAGGTCGACGCGGGAGACCGCGCCCCAGCCCACGGCGAGCGTGACCTCGCGCGTGGCCCCGCGCTGCGGGTACTGCGCCGGGTCCGCGATCACGTGGGTGAGCGCCACGGAGCGGATCTCGCGCACCGGCACCACCTCGGTGGTGGCGGACGCCGAGCCGGACCGCGCCGGGTCCTCCCCCGTGTGGTCGTCGACGTGCGCGGTGACCAGGCGGGTCGGGGTCAGCACCAGGACCGTGAGGTGGCGGCGCACCTCCGAGTCGAAGGTGGTCTCGGCCTGCACGAGGTGGGCCACGACCTCCTCGCCGGCCAGGGCCACGTCGAGCACGTCGGCCACGAGCTCGGGGTAGTAGCCGGCCCGGTGCAGGTGGGCGGTCAGGTCGTCACGGGCATCGGTAGGGGCATGGGGCACAGGCGAATCATCCCACGAGAGCGGGTCGCGCCGTTAGCCCGGCAGCGCTCTGCGCAGGGCGTCCGTGCGTCGTTCGGCGGGTCGCAGGCGGATCGTCGCGTGCAGCACCGAGGCGCCCCGCTCGGCGACCGCGACGGGGTACAGCTCCACCGAGGCGAGCTCCGGCAGGTCCTCCGCCATGACCGAGACGCGGGCCAGCACGTCCTCCAGCGCGGCGACGTCGGCCGCGGGCGCGCCCTGGTACCCGAACAGGCGCGGGGCGGCGCGCACGCCGCGCACCATGCGTGCCACGTCGACGTCGGTCAGCGGCGGCACGCCGTGGGTCACGTCGTCGAGCAGGTCCACGGCGTCGCCCGCCACGCCGAACGAGACCACCGGGCCGAACAGCTCGTCCTCCACCGACCGCACCACGCACGCCACGCCCGTGGGCGCCATGGCCTGCACCTCCAGCACCGGGTCCGTCCCGGGCAGCAGGGCCGACGCCGCGGCGAGCATCCGCTCGGCGTCCTCGGCCAGGTCCTCGGCGTCGGCGATGTCGAGGCGCACCCCGCCCAGGTCGGCGCGGTGGCGCAGCGCGGGCGAGGCGACCTTGAGCGCGACCGGCCAGCCCAGGTCGCGTGCGGCGGCCACGGCCTCGCCCGGCGTGCGCACGCTCCGCGAACCCCACAGCGTCAGGCCGTAGCAGGCCAGCAGCTCGGTCGCGGCGTCCTGGTCCAGCACGGTGCCCTCGGGGTGGCGGCCCAGCAGCGACTCGACGAGCGTGCGCGCCTGGGTGCGGGCCACGCCGTCGGACACGCCCTCGCGGAGCGCGGGGCGCACGGGCGTGCCGTGGTCCTGGGCGCGCCAGCGCGCGTAGCGGACCACCTCGCCCAGGGCCCAGACGGCGTCCTCGGGCGTGGAGAAGGCGGGGATACGGATCTCGTCGCCCGCGCCGGGCAGCCCCTCCGGGACGGTCGCCGCGAGCTGGTCGGGCATGCCGTGCAGGCCCAGGGCGCTGACGACGGTGGTGCGGCCGGTGCGCGCGGCCGCCTGCGCGACGGCGCGTGCCATCGCGTCGGTGCGCGGCAGCACCACGGGCACGGAGACCATGACCACGGCGTCGCACGCGTCGGGCCCGTACAGGGCGTCGACGGCGGCGGCGATCTCGTCGTCCGGCGCCCCCGCGGACAACGGCTCCGGCGGGCCGACGACGGTCAGGCCGGCGGCCGCGACGGCGTCGGCCACGAGCGCGGCGAGCGACGGCGAGCTGGCGAGGATCCCGACCCGGCCGCCCGCCGGCAGCGGCTGGTGGGCGAGCACCTGCGCGACGTCCATGAGCTGGTGGGTGTTCTCCGCGCGGATCACGCCGGACTGGCGCAGCACCTCGTCGAGCATGCGGCGCGGGGCGCGCGTGGCGCGCACCGTGTGACCGGGCGGCACGACGCTCCCGTGCCGGCCGGCAACGACCACGACCACGGGCTTGACCAGCGCGAGGCGGCGGGCGATGCGCGAGAACTTGCGGGGGTTGCCGAGGGTCTCCAGGTACAGGCAGACGACGTCGGTGTGCGGGTCGTCCTGCCAGTACTGCATCACGTCGTTGCCCGACACGTCGGCCCGGTGTCCCGCCGAGACCAGCGTGGACAGGCCCAGGCCGCGGCGCTTGACCGTCTCGGACGCCGTGACCGCCGTCGGCGCGCTCTGGCTGAACAGGCCGACCCGGCCGGGGCGCGGGGTGGTGAGCGCGAGGCTGGCGCGCAGGCTCGCGCCGGGCACGTTGGTCAGGAGGCCGTAGCTCGCGGGGCCCACCACGCGCATGCCGGCGCCGTGCGCGGTGCGCAGCAGCTCCCGGCGGCGGGCGACGCCCGCGGGCCCGGTCTCGGCCCAGCCCGCCGAGAGCACGACGACGCCGTGCGCGCCCGTGCCGCGCAGGCGGCGGACGGCGTCGATCACCTCGTCGGGCGGGGCGGCGACGACGGCGAGGTCGATCGTGGCCCCGTTCTCCAGGTCCGCCCAGGTCACGTCGTCGCCGAGCACCAGGAGCTCGGTGTCGCCGGGGTCGGCGGCGTACGCCTCACGGACGCGGGCGACGAGGAGGTGGTCGATGTCCTCGGCGGCATCGGCGGGCCCGGCGGCGCCCGTGGGCCCGACCAGGAGCACCCGGCGCGCCGAGAGCAGGCCCTGCATGGAGCGGGCCTCGGTGCGGTGCTCGCGGTCGGCCATGACCTCGCGGGACCGGTCGGTGGGGTCGAGGTCCACCGAGACGGTGACCACGCCGTCGTCCAGGTGCTGCTCGACGTCGTAGCCCGCCTCCCGGAACACGCCCAGCATCGCACGGTTCTGGGGCAGCACCTCGGCGATGAACCGGTGCACGCCGCGCTCGCGCGCGGCGGCCGCGATGTGCTCCAGCAGGACCGAGCCCAGGCCCTGCCCCTGCAGGGCGTCGGCGATGTTGAACGCGACCTCGGCGGTGCGGCGTCCGGGCTGGTCGTCGGTCACGTCGTAGCGCGTGACCCCCACGATGTCCTCGGCGTGCTCGGTGCCCGGCCGGACCGCGACGAGCGCCGCCCGGCGCACGTGGTCCACCGTGACGAGCTGGGTGAGCAGCCGGTCGGGGATGCGCTGGAGGGCCGCGAAGAACCGCAGGTAGGTCGAGCGCTCCGACTGCGCCATCTGGAAGCGCTGGAGCGCGTCGGCGTCGTCGGGCCGGATGGGGCGCACGTGCGTGGTCGAGCCGTCACGCAGCACGACGTCGGCCTCCCACTCGACCGGGTATCCCCGTCGGTCGGCCGGTTCTGGCTGGTCCACGGGACCAAGGCTAGGTCGGCGGGCGTCAGCCCACCAGCACCATGCCCACGAGGAGCATCACGGCGAAGCCCACGAGCACCAGGCGCTGGCGGCGGTTGGGGCCCGACGCCGTCAGGATCGCCGCGACCGCGGGACCCGCCGCGAGCAGCAGCCACGCGCCGAGCGCGGGGGCCACGTTGGCCGACACCGCGGCGACCGCGACGACCACCAGGCCGTGCACCACGCCGAGCCCGACACGCATGGCGACGACGATGTGCAGCACGGCCGCGAGGATCGCCAGGCCGGCCCACATGGTGATGCCCTGCTCCAGGCAGCCCCACTCCTGCTGGGCGCACCGCCAGGACTGCATCCACCACGTCACCAGGGCGCCCAGGACCAGCACGGGCACCACGCTGAGCCCCACGACGCCGTAGGCGAGGCCGATCCGGGCCAGCCAGCCCGGGACGGCGGTCGGCCTGCTGACCAGCGGCAATTCGGGCATACCTGAATACTGCCAGGTGACGGGGCCCATTTGCACATGCTCCGGCCCCGTGACCTGGCACGAGATCTGGTGTAGGCGCGGTGTGGGGCGGGCTCCGGTGTCGGTGGCGCGGGGTACCGTTTGCCTGTCCCGTCCACCCCCTTCAGTCCAGGAGCCCCACGAACCATGGCGCGCAAGCCGTCGCAGCCGCTCGAAGAGAGCGAGATCCACGAGAAGGTCGTGGACATCGACGTCGCCTCGGAGATGGAGACCTCGTTCCTCGAGTACGCCTACTCCGTGATCTACTCGCGGGCGCTCCCCGACGCGCGCGACGGCCTGAAGCCGGTGCAGCGCCGCATCCTGTACATGATGTCGGACATGGGGCTGCGGCCCGACCGCGCGCACGTGAAGTCGTCGCGCGTGGTGGGCGAGGTCATGGGAAAGCTGCACCCCCACGGTGACGCCCCCATCTACGACGCGCTGGTGCGCCTCGCGCAGGACTTCTCGCTGCGGCTGCCCCTCGTGGACGGCCACGGCAACTTCGGCTCGCTCGACGACGGCCCCGCCGCCCCCCGGTACACCGAGGCGCGGCTCGCGGCGCCGTCGATGGCGATGACCACGGGCCTGGACGAGAACGTCGTCGACTTCGTGCCGAACTACGACAACAAGCTCACCCAGCCCGAGGTGCTCCCCGCGGCGATCCCGAACCTGCTGGTCAACGGCGCGTCCGGCATCGCGGTGGGCATGGCCACGAACATGGCGCCGCACAACCTCGTCGAGGTCGTCTCCGCCGCGCAGCACCTGATCAAGAACCCCGAGGCCACGCTGGAGGACCTGCAGCGGTTCGTGCCCGGGCCCGACCTGCCCACGGGCGGCAAGATCGTGGGCCTGGACGGCGTCCGCGACGGCTACCGCACCGGCCGCGGCACGTTCCGAACCCGCGCCACCGCGCGGATCGAGAACGTGACCCCGCGCCGCAAGGGCATCGTCATCACCGAGCTGCCCTACCTCGTGGGCCCGGAGAAGGTGATCGAGAAGATCGCCGACGGCGTCAAGGCCAAGCGCATCCAGGGCGTGACCAACGTCCAGGACCTCACGGACCGCACGCACGGCCTGCGGCTGGTCATCGAGGTCAAGACGGGCTTCGACCCGGACGCCGTGCTGGAGCAGCTCTACCGCGTCACGCCGCTCGAGGACTCGTTCGGCATCAACAACGTGGCCCTCGTGGACGGCCAGCCCCGCACGCTCGGCCTGCTGGAGATGCTGCGGGTGTGGGTGGGCCACCGCATCTCCGTGGTCCGGCGCCGCTCGCAGTACCGCCTGGACAAGCGCCTGGAGCGCCTGCACCTGGTGGACGGCCTGCTCATCGCGATCGTCGACATCGACGAGGTCATCCAGGTGATCCGCTCGTCCGACGACGCCGCCATCGCGCGCGACCGCCTGCGCGAGATCTTCGACCTGTCCGAGCCGCAGGCGTCGTACATCCTCGACCTGCAGCTGCGCCGGCTGACCAAGTTCTCCCGCATCGAGCTGGAGAAGGAGGCCGAGGAGCTGCGCCGCGAGATCGCGGAGCTGGAGCAGCTCCTGGGCGACGAGAAGCTGCTGCGCCGCCTGGTAAGCACCGAGATGGGCGAGGTGGCCAAGACCTACGGCACGCCGCGCCGGACCGTGCTGCTCGACGCCGCGGGCGGGTCCGTCGGCTCGGTCGCCGTGACCCCGGCGAACGGGCGCAAGAAGAACGCCGAGCCGATCGATCTGCAGATCAAGGACCAGCCCACCCGCGTGGTGCTGTCCGCCACGGGCCTGCTGGCCCGCCTGCCCGACGACGTCCCGGTGCCGCGCGAGGGCAACCGTGCCGCGCACGACGCGATGCGCGGCGACGCCGGGGCCTCCACGCGCGGCCACGTGGGCCTCGTGACGTCGGCCGGCCGGATGCTGCGGATCTCCGTGCTCGACCTGCCGTCGCTCCCGCCGACCGACGGCGCGCCGTCGCTGTCGGGCGGCATCCCGGTCAGCGAGCTCGTGGAGCTGGAGCGCGGCGAGTCCGTGCTGGGCGTGACGGGGCTCGGCGCCGACGCGCCGACCATCGCCGTCGGCACCGCGCAGGGCGTCGTCAAGCGCATCGCGCCGTCCGACGCCCCGGCCAAGGGCGACGAGTGGCCCGTGATCGCGCTCAAGGACGGCGACACCGTCGTGGGTGCCGCGGTCGTCTCGGACGACGACGAGCTGGTCTTCGTGGCCGACGACACGTCGCTGCTGCACTTCCCCGCCTCCGCCGTCCGGCCGCAGGGCCGGGCCGCGGGCGGCATGGCGGGCATCAAGCTCGCCGAGGGGCGGCGCGCGGTGTTCTTCGGCGCGGTCCCGGCCGGGGTCGAGGCGACCGTCGTGACCATCGCGGGCGCGGGCGACGCGCTGCCGGGCATCGAGCCCGGCGCCGGCAAGGTGACGCCGTTCGCGCTGTACCCGGGCAAGGGCCGGGCGACCGGCGGTGTGCGGTCGCAGCGGCTGCTCAAGGGCGAGGACGGCCTGATCCTCGCCTGGGTCGGCGCCACGCCCCCGCGTGCGCTCGGCGCCGGCGGCCAGCCGGTCGAGCTGCCCGAGGAGGACGAGCGCCGGGACGGCTCCGGGACGCCGATCTCGGTCCCGGTCGCGGTGATCGGCTGATCTGGCAAGAGTGAATTCGTCGGGGGTGTCGATTCCGGCACGGCTCGCCCGTCCAAGGCGTGTCAACATCACCCCGAACGAGGAGCTCGACATGACCGACACCTGGGTCTTCCTGATCCGCGAGAACGACTGGGACTCGGACGCCTACCTCCCGGAGAACCTGCGCGGGCAGAACCGCCAGGAGCTCTCGGAGGACATGGCCGCCCATGAGCGCTTCAGCGAGGCCGTGGCCGCCCTGGGCGTGAAGATCACCGGCGGCGACGCCCTGGAGAACTCGAAGTACGGCGGGTTCGTCGCCGTCGGCCAGGACGGCGGCGAGCCCGTGTACACCGACGCCCCGTTCACCGACACCAACGAGGTGATCACGGGCTTCTACCGGGCCGAGTGCGACGAGGCCACGGCGCGCAAGATCGCCGCGCTCGTCCCGAGCGGCAACGTCGTCGAGTGGCGCAAGGTCATGAACTTCGGTTCCTGAGTGCCGATCGACCCCGCGGCGTTCCGCACCGCCTGGCCACAGGTGGTGCGGTCGCTCGCCGTGACCACACGCAGCCTCGACCGCGGCGAGGAGTACGCGGCGGAGGCGTTCGCGCGCACCGCCGCGCAGCCTGACGGCACCATCGACGACCTGGTCGGCTGGTGCGTGCAGGTCGGCCGCCGGACCTGGCTCGACGCGCTGCGTCACCGGACCGTGTTCGACCGGCTCCAGCCCCAGCTCGCCCGCCCGGAGGTGGCCGACGTGGACGTGCCGCACGCCCCGGGCGACGACCTGGACGACCGCCTCGCACTGCTGTTCGTGGCGTGCGACGACGCCCTGGCACCCGGGGCGCAGCTCGTCCTGGCGATGCGTGTGGTCTGCGGGCTCACGATCCGGCAGATCGCGGGGCACCTCGGCATCGCCGAGGCCACCGCGGCCGCGCGGCTCACGCGCGCCAAGTCGGCGCTGGCCCGGGCGCGCGGCGAGTTCGCCGTGCCGGACGGGCCCGCCCGGGCCGTACGGCTGCCCGTGGTGCTTGCCTGCGTGGCGGGGCTGTTCACCGTGGGCCAGCGGGAGGAGCTGGAGCCCGCGGACGCGACGCAGGATCCTGCTCGTGACGCGCTGACGCTGGCCGAGGCACTGGTCGCGGAGTACCCGGACGACCCCGAGGTGCTCGGCCTGCGCGCGGTCTGCCGGCTCGGCCTGGCCCGGCGGCCCGGCCGCGTGCGCGACGGCGTGGCGCTCCCCCTCGACGAGGTGGACCGGTCGGCGTGGGACCGGCGGCTGCTGCGTGCCGGGCTCGACGACGCCGCATCGGCGCTCACGCGGTCGACGTCGCCCGAAGCCCCCGAGTCGCCCGGCCGCTTCGTGCTGGAGGCTGCGATCTCCGGCGTGCACGCCACGGCACCGGACGCCGCCGGGACGGACTGGCCACGGCTGGCCCAGCTCTACGACGCGCTGGCGGACACCTGGCCGTCCCCGGCGACGCGTGTCGCCCGGCTGGTGGTGCTCGGCCGGCTCGCGCTGCGCGACGGCGGGAACCTCGCGCCGGTCGAGCACGAGCTCGAGGAACTGGTCGCCGAGGGCCCGCCGTACGCAGCCCGCGACGCGAGCCTTGCTCTGGCCGACCTGGCCCGCCGGACCGGCCGCACCGACGAGGCGGCGGGCCGCTACCGCGAGCTGCTCGACGTGGTGCCGGAGGGCCCGCTGCGCGAGTTCTGCCGCCGGTACGCGGGGTGACACGACTCAGAATGGCGGCTGGCCAGTGCCGGTCGGGCTCGCCGGATCGACGGATCCGGTCGGCATCTCGCCCGGCTCTACCGTGGCATTGACGTCTTGGCGCGGCAGGCGCCGGCGGGTCACGGACCGCAGCGTGAGGTCGTAGCTCGACCCGGGATCGACATCATCGAGCTCCACGTGGGTGTCCAGCGCCGTCGGCAGTCGGGAATGCGTTCCGCCCGAAGGTGTGGTCCAGGTCGTGACGCCCGTGGCGCGGTCGCGCACCACACCCCAGCCGGCGTGCGTCTTGAGCAGGTGGTGCCGACGGCACAGGGCCTGCAGGTTCCACGCGTTGGTCTGTCCGCGCCCAGCGCCCTCAGGCACGGGAGCGCCCTCGGCCTGCTGCCCTCCACCACGCTGGTCGTGATCGAAGGGCTCGATGTGGTCCAGGTCGCACCAGGCCGCCTGGGTGTCGCACCCCGGGAACACGCAGGTCCCGTCCCTGGCCTCGACGGCTTTTCGCAGTACCTTCCCGGGCTGATAGGTCGTGGTGGAGTAGTCGACCAGGACCCCCGTGACCGGGTCGGTCACCAGGCGCTGCCACGTCGCGTCCGTCGCGATGAGCCGAGCCGTCTCAGCCGGGATCGGTCCGAACCCGTCCAGGTCGCCCGGTGCGTCGTCCAGGCCCAGCAGCACGCTGGCCGGGACCGTGACCCGTACGACCGGCCTGGTCGGGGTGACTCGAACGACCTGCACCGGTGCGCGACCGCCGCACGGGCAGTCGTGCGGGCCGAGTGCGGAACCGCTGGATCCACTGGCACCATCCGCACTCACGGCGTGGTCGGCACCCGCTCCGGGACCGGCCTCGTCACCGAACCCTGCGAACCGGTTGGCGGGCAGCAGGCGGCCGGTCACGATGCCGGTCAGACAGTCGGCGCGCAGCTGACCCAGGTCGCGGTCCTCCCCCGCGGTCCGCCGGAGCTGGTGCGCCATGTCGTCGATGACGTTCCACACCGCCGTGGCATCGACGGCCGGCAGGTATGCGGACAGCCAGCCCATGTCGTTCTCGGCCCGGTCAAGCTGGACGGTGCGGTGCTGAGCGGCGATCCGGGCCGTCTCGGCGGATCCGTGCCGCGACTTCGCGAACGCCAGCAGCTTCGACCGCAGCCAGCGCCACGTGCGGAACGGCGCCTGCGGCAGGTACCGCGCGACCGCCTCGGCGCGCTCCTCCGTGGTGAGCTGCGTGGCGGACCGCAGCAGGGTGTGCGCCTTCTTCACGTCGATGTGCCCGATGGTCAGGGCGCGGATCACGGAGGGATGGTCCGCCCCGGACTCGCCGCGCACCACGACCTCGGACGCCTCCGTCCCGGTGACCACCAGCTCGCCCGTCACCTGCGCTACCAGCGAGCTGTGCGCCAACGGGCCGGTCTCCCGGCTCGCTCGCTCCGCCACGGCCCGTGCCTGCAGGCCCGCGGCCCACGACTGCAGTCGGCCGCATGCGATCACCAGGTCACCCAGCGCGTCGTCCGGGAGCTCCGCCAGCAGCTCCGCGTTCGGGTCGGTGGCCTCGGCGACCACTTGCGCCAGCCTGATACCGATCGCTCTGGTCAGCGCGGCCCGCAGGTGCTCCACCGGCCACAGGGCGACCGGTACGGCATCGGACGGCCAAACCGGCCTGTCCTCCAGCTCGTCCAGCCTGACCAGCTCGGCGAAGACGTCGTCGTCCAGGAGCGCGTGACTCATGCCCTCGTAGTTCTGCCCGTTGTCCATGTCACCAGCCCCTCACCCCATACCTGACCCAAAGACATCAAACCTGCGGATGTTCGTTCGACCCTAGCCGCAACCACTGACGCCGGCCCGGTATCCACAGCCGCTTCTGCCTGACGCGTAAGAACCTGCGAGGGACGCACGCACCCGGTATCGCGCGCGGGCCGCTGACCCACAGCACCGGACGCCCTAGAATCGCAATTGCCTCGGCCTGTGTCGGTGACCGGTGGTTGACTCCAGCACATGACCGACGACCAGCCCTACGAGTTCTCCACCGACCCGGCCCGCATCGACGCCGCCCGCGTGCACGAGCTCGTCGCCCGGCACACGTACTGGGCCAAGGACCGCCCGCGTGAGGTGATGGACGCCGCCATCGCGGGATCGCGGCCCTACGGCGTCTACCGCCGGGACACGGGTGAGCAGGTCGGGTTCGCCCGGGTCGTGACCGACGGCGCGACGTTCGCGTGGCTCGCGGACGTCATCGTCGACCCGGACCTGCGCGGGCAGGGCATCGGAAAGCTGCTGGTCGCGGGCGTCGTCGCCGAGCTCGACCAGCTCAGCGGGCTGCGCCGCACGATCCTCGCGACCGCCGACGCGCACGGGCTCTACGAGCAGTTCGGCTGGACGGCGGTCACCGAGGAGTACAAATGGATGGAACGTCCCGGCAGCGCAGCCGGCGCACCGGGAGCCAACCCGACATCCCACCCAGGAGCAGCCACATGAGCCTGTCCGTCGAGATCGGTGACCTCACCCGCGTGGAGGCCGACGCCGTGGTCAACGCCGCGAACTCGCTGCTGCTGGGCGGCGGCGGGGTCGACGGCGCGATCCACGCCGCCGCCGGGCCCCGCCTGCTGGAGGCCTGCCGGCGCCTGCGCAAGACCACGCACCCGGACGGCCTGGACGTCGGCGACGCCGTGGCCACCCCCGCTTTCGACCTGCCCGCGTCCTGGGTGATCCACACGGTCGGGCCCAACCTGCACCGTGGCCAGGACGACCCGACCCTGCTCGCCTCCTGCTTCGCGCGGTCGCTCGACGTCGCCGCCGAGCTCGACGTGCGGTCGGTCGCGTTCCCCGCGGTGAGCGCGGGCGCGTTCGGCTGGCCCGTGTCCGACGTCGCCCGCATCGCTGTGGCGACCACCCGGAGCTGGCTCGCCGAGCATCCGGAGGGCAGCCCCCGCGAGGTGCGGTTCGTCGTGATCGACGAGCGGGTGCAGCAGGCGTTCGACGACGTCCTCGGCCGCTGAGCGGACGACACGACCGCCGCCCCCGCCCTCAGCTCGTGAGCAGCTTGCGCAGTTCCTCCGGCGTCGTGGCGACGGCCGCCGCACCCGCGGTCTCCAGCTCGCCCGGGGCCCCGTAGCCCCAGGCCACGCCCACGGTCGCCACGCCGTGGTGGGCGGCGGCGTGCACGTCGTGCTCACGGTCGCCCACCATCACGACCTGACCGGCGTCGGCCCCGAGTGCGACCACGTGCGCCAGCGCGCGCTCGACCACGACCTCCTTGCCCTGCACCTGGCCCGCGGCCTCGGCGGCCGCGCCGTGCACGCCGTCGAGGCCGCCCTCCAGGTAGCCGGCCAGCCCGAAGTGCTCCACGATCTGCTTCGCGTAGTGCTGCGGCTTCGCGGTCGCGACCAGGAGCGTGACCCCGGCCTCCCGCAGGCCCGCGAGCGCCTCCGGGATGCCGGGGAACACGGAGTTGCCGCCGATCA
Source organism: Promicromonospora sp. NPDC057488 (assembly GCF_042802395.1). NCBI lineage: Bacteria > Bacillati > Actinomycetota > Actinomycetes > Micrococcales > Promicromonosporaceae > Promicromonospora > Promicromonospora sp. NPDC057488. The sequence goes on along the minus strand of NZ_JBHVEG010000003.1, from coordinate 16,703 downwards.
TGCCGTGCACCTCGAAGTCGCGCCGGTAGGCGGTGATCACGGTCTCGGCGTCGGCCGGGGACAGGCCGATGCCGGCCATGCTGGCCCCGAGCGGCGGGCCGACGAAGGTCCGCAGGACCTCGGCGGAGGGGACGTCGAACCCGGCGTCGGCGAAGCCGGTGCGCAGGGAGGCGATGATGCCGGGCGCGGAGTCGGTGAGGGTGCCGTCGAGGTCGAGCAGGACGTGCGTGATGGTGCGGGGCAGCGAGAGGGTCACGCGACGAGCGTGCCACAGGTTCAGTGGTGCCCCTGGTGCGCGTCCGCCCCGGGAGCGACGTCCGGCCCGGAGCCTCCGGCGTCGGAACCCTCGTGCTGCCCGGAGCCGTGCGACCCACCCCCGCCGTCGTGCTCGGGCACCGTCCCCGCCTGCTGCCCCGGTTCGACGACGACGAACTGGCCCATCATCCCCTCGTCCTCGTGCAGCAGCATGTGGCAGTGGAACATGTAGGGCACGTCCGGGTCGGTGTAGTCCTCGAAGCGCATGAGCAGCCGGTAGGTGCGGTTCGGCTCCAGGTACACGGTGTCCTTGGGCCCGGCGAGCTCGGGCGGCGGCGGGTCGCCGTCGACCGTCAGGACGCGGAACTGGACGTCGTGCACGTGGAAGGTGTGCGGCATCGGCACGATGCTGCGCACCTGCCACACCTCGGTGGCGTCCACGGTGGCGGTCTCGTCGATGCGGCCCATGTCCATGGTCCGGCCGTTGATGTGCCGGTCGTCGAGCTCGAACTCGCGCGTCACGGCGACGTCGGCCTCCCGCAGCTCGTCGGCGTCGGCGTGGACCGACGGCGCCCACGCGGGTTCGGGTGACGGCGCCAGCCGGTCGGCCGCGCGCAGCTCCAGGACGTCGAAGTCGTCGTTGCCGCCCATCGCGAACGGGACGACGACGCCGCCCAGGTCGGCCTCGAACGAGTGCAGGCGGGTGGTCTCGCCGGGCTCCATCCGGACGACGACCTCGGCGCGCTCGCCGGGCGCGAGCCGTACCTGCTCGAGCCGGACGGGGGCGTCGAGGAACCCGCCGTCGGTGGCGACCAGGTCCATCTCCCGGTCGGCGAAGCCGAGCTGGTAGGTGCGGGCGGTCGACCCGTTGAGCAGGCGCAGGCGCACGGCCTCGGTCGTCACCTCGTGGTACGCCCCCACCGTCCCGTTGGCCAGCACCGTCCCGCCGAGCGTGCCCGGCTCGCTGCCGTTGTCGGACAGCTCGAGCTGGCCTGCGTCGTCGAACACCTTGTCCTGCACGACGACGGGCACGTCGTCGACGCCGTACTCCTGGGGCAGGTCGGCGGCGCGGGAGGCGTCGTCGTCGAGCAGGAACATGCCCGCCAGGCCGCGGTAGACGTGCTTCTCCGTGGCACCGTGGGGGTGCGGGTGGTACCAGAGGGTGGCGGCCGGCTGGTCGATCTCCCAGGTGGGACGCCAGGTCTCGCCCGGCTCGACCTCCTGGTGCGGGCCGCCGTCCATGGCGGCGGGCAGGTGCATGCCGTGCCAGTGCACGCTGGTGGGCTCGTCGAGGTCGTTGGTGACCTCGACGGCGACGCGTTCGCCGCGCTCGGCGCGCAGGGTCGGGCCGAGGTAGGGACCGTCGAAGCCCCAGGTGCGTGTCTGGACCCCGGGCAGGAACTCGGTGGTGCCCTCCTGCGCGGTCAGGGAGAAGACGCGCGTGCCGTCCACGACGCGCGACGGCGCCAGGGGCGGGATGGCGAGCTCGTGGGTGAACTCCACCTCGTCCACGGGGGTGACCGAGCCGGGCACCAGAGCGCAGCCCGCGAGCCCGAGCAGCAGGGCGAGCGCGCCCGCAGAGATTGAGCCGATGACGTGCCCCGGGCCGACGCGTCTCATCGGCCGGCCCCGCGCAGCCGCTGCACGCCGGCTGCCGCGACGCCCGCGAGGGCGCCCCACATCGTGTCGAAGGCCAGGGCCGGGATCAGGGTCCACGCCGGGCCGCCGCCCGGGCCGAAGCCCGACAGCACCGGAACCAGCGTGCCGATCGTGGTGGCGACCAGCCCGTAGGCCAGGCCGGTCAGGGTCAGGGTGAGCACGGGGCGTGGCACCCGGCCCAGCCCGACGACGCCGATCCAGACGGCGGCGGTGATGCCGATGATCGCCAGCGCGCGGGGTGCGCCGGTGCCGAGCGCACCGGTCAGGCCGGTCAGCGGCCAGAGCAGCGCCAGCGCGGACAGGCCCGCGACGAGGGTCCACGGGACTGGGACGGGGCCGGCCGCGGGCCCCGGCGTCGGCCGGGCGGGAGGCTGTGGTGAGGTCATGCCCCGACGGTGCCCGCCGGACCCGTCCGGCCACATCGGCCCGGAATCGTCTCCTGGTGTCGCCTGGAGGCGACACCAACCCTGGACCCTGGTCTGATGCCTCAGGGGCGGGCCGTCCGTAGGGTGTCGGTGTGCCCGAGCAGAGCGAGGTCCCGTACGCCGTGGACCCACGTGTCACCGACGTCGCCCTGGCGATCGCCATGGCCCTGGTGGTCGCCGTGGTCATCGCCGCCGACCCCGACGCGACCCGCCACGCGGGGCCCGGCGCCTACCTGTTCGCGGCGGGGTTCGGGGCGCTGGTCCTGCTGCGGCGCCGGCTGCCGCGCGCCGTGCTCGTGGTCACCGTGCTCGCGGTGTTCGCCTACTACACGTTCCAGTTCGCGCCGATCGGCATGGCGCTGCCCGCGATCGCGGCGCTCTACTCGGCCGCGGAGATGGGCCGGACCGGCTGGGCGGTCGGCGGGGGCGCCGTCCTGGTCGCGGTCGCCACCTACTACCGGGTGACGGGCACGGCCGAGGAGTACCTGACGCCGTACGACCTGGTCACGAACCTCGCGCTGGTCGCGGCGGCGATCGCGCTGGGCGTCGCGGTGCGGCTGTCCCGGGAGGCCCGGGCGCACCAGGCGCACGCCGCCGAGCAGCGGCTGCAGGCGGAGCGGCTGCGCATCGCCCGGGACCTGCATGACGTCGTCGGGCACAACCTGTCCGTGATCGCCCTGCACTCGGGGGTCGCGGCCGAGGCCTTGGGCCGGGACGACGACGCGGCCCGGGGCGCGCTGGAGCACGTACGGCAGGCGACGTCGGGCACGCTGCACGAGCTGCGGTCCACGGTCCGGGTGCTGCGGCGGCCGCTGGACGCGGCGGACGGCGGTCCCCCAGCGGCGGGACCAGCAGCACCCGCACCCACGAGCCTCGCGGGTATCGATGCCCTCGCGGACTCGGCCCGCGCCACCGGGCTCGCCGTCGACGTGACGCTCGACGTGCCGGACGGCGCGCTCGACGGCGCGATCGACGCCGCCGCCTACCGGATCGTGCAGGAGTCCCTGACCAACGCGCTGCGGCACGCCGCGGCCTCGCACGTGACGGTGTCCGCGCGGGTCGCCGGCGGCCGCCTCGCGGTCCGCGTGTCCGACGACGGTCGCGGGGCCGGTCCCGCACCCGTGCCCGGCTCGGGGATCTCCGGGATGCGCGAGCGCGCGGCCCTGCTCGGCGGCACCCTGACCACGAGCGACGCCCCGGGTGGCGGGTTCGTGGTCGCCGCCGACCTGCCCCTGCGTCTGGAAGGCTGAGGGGCATGATCCGGATCGTGCTGGTGGACGACCAGGAGCTCGTGCGGGCGGGGCTGCGCGCGCTCGCCGAGAGCGAGGGCGACATCGCGGTGGTCGGCGAGGCCGCCGACGGGCAGGCGGGCGTGGCCCGGGTGCGGGAGCTGCGCCCCGACGTGGTGCTGATGGACATCCGGATGCCGCGGCTGGACGGCCTGGCCGCCACCCGGCAGATCGTCGCCGACCCCGCCCTGGCGGGCACCCGGGTGCTCGTGCTGACCACGTTCGACGAGGACGAGCACGTCTTCGAGGCCGTCCGGTCGGGCGCGGCCGGCTACCTGCTCAAGGACGTCGCGCCGGCCGAGCTGCGCCGCGCCGTCCGCGTGGTCGCGGCCGGCGACGCGCTGCTCGACCCGGCCGTGACCGCCACGGTGCTGCGGGCCGTCGCCGCGGCCCCGACTCCCCGGGCCGGCGCCGACGACCGGCTCGCGGGGCTCACCGAGCGCGAGCGCGAGGTGCTGCAGCAGCTCGGCCGCGGGCTGACCAACGACGAGATCGCCGCCGAGCTCTACCTCAGCCCGGCCACCGCGCGCACCTACGTGAGCCGGCTGCTCGCCAAGCTCGGCGCGCGCGACCGGGCCGCCCTGGTGATCCTCGCGTACGAGACGGGCCTGGTCAGGACGCCCTGACCAGGCCCGTCCGGGGCGACCGGGACCTCAGAGCGCCCGCAGCCGCGGCAGCACGTCCTCGCTGAACTGCGTGAGGAACCGCTCCTGGTCGTGGCCCGGCCCGTGCACCACGAGGTGGTTCAGCCCGGCGTCGACGTAGGGCTTGATCATCGCGACGGCCTCGTCGGGGTCGGACGCGACGATCCAGCGCTTCGCGACCTGCTCGATCGGCAGCTCGTCCGCGAGCTGCTCCATCTCGGTGGCCGAGGTGACGCTGTGCTTCTGCTCCGGCGTGAGCGACAGCGGCGCCCAGAACCGGGTGTTCTCCAGCGCGGCGGCGGGGTCGCGGTCGTAGGAGATCTTGATCTCGATCATCTTGTCCACGCCGGCGACGTCGCGCTCCGCCTTGGCCGCACCCTCGGCGACCGCGGGCAGCAGCTTCTCCGTGTACAGGTCCATGCCCTTGCCGGACGTGCAGATGAAGCCGTCGCCCGCGCGACCCGCGTACCTGGCCACGAGCGGCCCGCCGGCCGCGATGTAGACCGGCACCGGGTTCTCGGGCCGGTCGTAGATGTTGGCGCCGACCAGCTCGTAGTAGTCGCCCTTGAAGTCCACGGACTCCTCGGTCCACAGGGCCCGCATGAGCTGCACGGCCTCACGCAGGCGCGCGAACCGCTCCTTGAACTCGGGCCACTCCATGCCGGAGACGGCCGTCTCGTTGAGGGCCTCACCCGTGCCGACGCCGAGGATCACGCGATTCTCGGTGAGCAGGGCGAGCGTCGCGAACTGCTGCGCGATCACCGCGGGGTTGTAGCGGAACGTAGGGGTGAGCACGCTCGTACCGAGCTGGATGCGCTTGGTGCGCTCCCCCGCGGCGGCGAGCCAGGCGAGGGCCGACGGCGCGTGACCCCCCTCGTGCCGCCACGGCAGGAAGTGGTCGGAGACCATCGCGCTGTCCAGTCCCACCTCCTCGGCGCGTACTGCGAGCTCAACCAGCTCGCGCGGCCCGAACTGCTCGGCGGACGCCTTGTACCCGATCTTCAGAGTCACGGTTGTGACCCTACGCTCCATCGCCCGCGCGCGAGCCCGGTGGTCGCGCACATCACATCGTCCCTGCTCAGGAACGTCGCATCGCCGTGGCGGACCACGCCCCGGCGAGCGCGACGAGCACCACGAACACCCCCAGGACCAGCGGCGCCGGCAGGTACACGAGGCCGACGCCGACCGCGAGCACGGGGACCACCAGTCCCGCGTAGCCCACGAGGAAGACGAGCGCCAGGGCCTCGGCCCGCTCGCCGGGCGGCACCAGCGCCGCCGTCCGGCCCAGGGCGGACTTGAAGAGCAGCCCCGCCCCGCCGCCGGCGAGCAGGCCGCCCGTCAGGAAGAGCGCCGTCGACGGCAGCACGACGCCCCCGAACAGGGCCGCCGGACCCACGATCATCAGGACCGTCGCCGCGCGCAGCTGGCGGGCCGGCGCGACGGCCGCGACGACGGACTGCCCGAGCGCGCCGGCGAGGAACGGCGTGGCCGCCACGACCCCGGTGACGATCAGCGACGTCTGCCCCAGCTCGTCGTGCACGAACGACGCCGCTACCGAGCTGAACAGGCCGAACACGGCGAACGCCGTGAACGCGCCGACCGCGTTGGCCACGAACGGACGCCGGGCCTCGGGTCCGATCGCCACGCGCTGCGGGCGGTAGGGCCGCAGGCCCGGCCGGTGCAGCACCGTCTCGGGCACCAGCAGCGTGCCCACCAGGAGCAGCACCAGCACTCCGGCAAAAACTGCGTACGGCAGCACCAGCGGCTCCGACGACGGCTCGGCGATCAGCCCCGACAGGAGCGGGCCGAGCCCCAGCCCGCCGAGGTTCGCCACGGTAGCGACCACCGCGGCACGGGCCGGCGCCGGGCGGGACCGCGCGCCGTCCAGCTCGGCGAGGTAGGCGGTGGCCGTCGCCGTCAGCGCGCCGATCCCGATGCCGGACACGAGCCGGGCCGCGACCAGCCCGGCCAGGTCGTCCCGGGCCAGGAAGATCACCGCGGCCAGGAGCTCGAGGACCGCGGCGAGCAGGACCAGCGGGCGCCGTCCGACCCGGTCGCTCAGATGACCCACGAAGAAGAGGCTCGCCACGACGCCCACCGCGTAGGCGGCGAAGATCACCGTCACCGTGAACGGCCCGTACCCGTCGCGGGCCACGTACAGCGGGTAGAGCGGGGTCGGCACCGTCGAGAACGCCATGAGCAGCAGGAAGGTCAGACCGGTGACCCAGAACCCGGCGCCGTGGCGCCGCGGGCCGGCCCGGGTCGGTACGGGCGGGGCGGGGTAGGTCTGCGTGTTCGTCACCCCAGCAGTCTGCGCCGCCACATTCATCAGGACAAGCGAATCATTTAGATGCCGTCTATCGCAGTTCGCGATAACTCTGCGACGATGACCCCATGGACACCCGGCACCTGGAGTACTTCATCGCCGTCGCGGAGGAGGGCAGCTTCACGCGCGCCGCGCACCGGCTGCAGACCGTCCAGTCGGCGGTCTCGGCGGGTGTGCGCACCCTGGAGCGGGAGGTGCACGCGACGCTGTTCGTGCGCTCCACCCGCCGGGTCGAGCTGTCCGACGCCGGCCGCGCCCTCCTCCCCGAGGCCCGTGCCGCCGTCGAGTCGCTGGACCGCGTCTACGACGTCGTGGCCGCCGCCGAGAGCGGACTGCGCGGACGCCTGCGCCTCGGGGTGTTCGCCAACACCGACATGCTCGACATCCCGGCGCTCGCCGGGCGGTTCCACCAGCTCTACCCGGGCGTCGCGCTGAGCGTGGTCGCCTCTCCCACAGGTTCCACCGGCCTGGTCGACGACGTCCGGGCCGGCCGCCTCGACGTCGCGATCACCGGGCTGCCGGCCGGGGACCTCGCGGGCCTGCGCTCGCACGAGCTCCTGGCCGACGAGTTCGTCGCGGTGGTGCCCGAGGGGCACGCACTCGCCGCCCGCGCGGTGCTCTCCCTGGACGAGCTCGTCTGCGAGCCGTTCGTCGACGGCCCGCCGGGGTTCGGCAACCGGGTGATCATCGAGCGCGAGCTCACGACGAGGGGCCTGCGCCGCACGGTCGTGGTCGAGAGCCCCGACATGAGCCTGGTCGCCGCGTTCGTCGCGGCCGGCCTCGGGGTGGCCGCCGTGCCCCGCATGGTGCTGCGCCCCGCGCCGGGCGCCGTCGTCCTCCCCCTCGACATCTCGCTGGCGTTCTCGATGCGATCCGTCAGCCGGACCCGCGCCACGCGTCCCGTCGAGGCGGCGCTGGCCCTGCTGCACGGCGTCGCCGTGCGGGGCTCGACGGCCTGAGGGCAGTTCTCCCCATGGCCGGGGCGGCCCGGGCGGGCTAGGTTCGCCGTGCCGACCGACAGCGGGGGGGGAACCGATGGGTGAGGTCTGGGGCGCCGACGTCGCCCAGCTGCGCGCTCTCGCAACCACCATGCGGGACCGGACCCAGACGCTGGAGACCGCGCGCGCCCTGGTGGACTCGCTGATCGACGACCTGGACTGGTTCGGCCCCAGCGGCCAGCGGTTCCGCGCCGAGTGGACGGACACGCACTGCGGTGGGCTGTCCGCGGCCATCGACTCCCTCGTGCAGGCCGGGGCGGCCCTGGACCGCAACGCCGACGACCAGGACCGGACCAGCGCCGACGCGGGGACGGCGGGCGGCGCGGGGACGGGCGGTACCGGGGGCGGCACGACGGTGGCCGGCGCGCAGGCGCCGGTGGCGCCGCGGGTGCCGACGGTCCCGACGTTGAGCCCCGACGACTACCTGGAGCTCTCGGAAAGCGAGCGCGACGAGTGGCTGATGAACGCCACCGACGAGCAGGTCGCCGCCCTCCTCGCCGCGATGGAGGCTCAGGGCCTCTACCCCGGGCCGGACGCCGGACTCGTCGCGAACGAGCACTGGACCCGGCAGGCCGCCCAGGACGCCGGCATCGACTACCTGGCGTGGGACCCGAGCCTCGGGGCCGACGCGAACCGCGCGAACATCGAGGCCGTCTACGAGTACTACGCCGATCTCTACCTGAACAACCCCGACCTCCAGTGGGCCGGGATGGCCGCGATGATCGGGCCCTCGTTCGCGGCGGGCTTCCTCGACCTGGCGCTGATGCGCAAGGTCGCACAGGGTGTCGAGGTCGGGGGCGAGGCGCTCCAGCACCTTCCCGGCGGGCTCCCGCAGGGCGCCCTGATCGAGCAGGTCGCCGGGATGACCGATGACGAGCTGCGGTTCTACGAGACCTCCTTCCTGGCGATGCAGCAGGAGATCTTCCACGACCAGGCCTCCATGCACGCCGCCTACGAGCACGGCGGCATGGCGGAGATCCAGCGGATGTACGACTCCGGGGCTATCAACGAGGCGACCTACGACGCCTGGGAGGACATCGCGTCCGGCGATCCGCAGCGCGTCACCGACGGCAACGTCGAGATGCTGCGCCGGGAGCAGCAGGAGATCATCGCGGACGACTACGACGCCATGCGGAACCACCCGGTGACCGGTGAGGCGATGAGCTACATGATGACCGTCGTCGGCGAGGCGTCGATCCCCGGCGCGGTCACGTTCGGTGAGTACGACCCGCTCCAGGTCACCGTGGAGACCCCCGGGCCGGAGCGTGTCGGCATCCCGTTCACGCCCATCTCCGCCGACAACCCGCTGCAGGGCTCGGTCACGGTCACGACCCCGCTGCCGGACGGGAACATCGCCGACGTGGGGCAGCGCTGGGACTACATCACCGCCGACACGCTGCCCGCGTACCAGGAGCTGCTGCGGACCGATCCGGGCCGCGCCCAGGAGATCCTGCAGACGGACGTGTCGGACCGCATCGAGGAGTACCGGCTGACCAACCCGGACCGGCTGGGCCGCATCGTGGACCGGCTGGCGACGAACTGGGACGTCGATGTCGACCAGTGACGTGCGGCGACGTGACAGGGTGGGGGCCATGTCGGTACGACACGCGATCCTCGCGATGTGCACGGTCCTCGCCCTCGCGGTGACGGCCGGGTGCACCGTCCGCATCGGCGACGGGGACGACGACGGCGGCGCGGAGCTCTTCGGAGAGGGGAACAGCATGGAGTGGGACCTGACACGACCGCTCGAGGCGGAGGCGCTGGGGCTGCCGGCAGACCAGTTGGTGATCGTGACGGTGCCCGAGGACGCCACCGTGAGTCTGACGCTCCCCACCGGCACCTGGTCGGGGCGCACCGAGGAGATGACGGTGACCACCCGGCACGGTTTCGTGGACCAGGTCGACCTGTACTGGACCGAGGCGGACGGGCAGGCGGCGGCGGACCGGATGGTCGCGGACTCGGCCCTTCTCGGCCTCGACGCCGAGCGCGTTGCCGCGTGGGCCGAGCGGGCGCGGTGGGCCGAGACCGCCGACGTCAACCGCACGCGCCACAAGGACAACTACAACGGCGCGAACGGCGAGGTCTCCACCTCGGTCAGGCCCAGCATGGCCATCGGCGAGGGCGCCGGTACCCCGGTCCGGCTCTGGTACAAGTTCTACGTCCGCGACGTCGTGGAGACCGCCGGCTAGCCTCCCAGCGCCCGGTACGTCCGGCTCGTCAGCTCGTGGTCCAGGTTCGGCTCCAGCCACGCGCTCGTCTCGACCACCCGCGGCAGCGACACCCCGGTGCTGATCCCCAGCCCGTCGAGCATCCACAGCAGGTCCTCCGTGGCGAGGTTGCCCGTGGCCGACTCCGCGTACGGGCACCCGCCCAGCCCGCCGGCCGACGTGTCGAACGTGGTGACGCCGTGCCGCAGCGCGGCGGCCACGTTGCCCAGCGCCTGCCCGTAGGTGTCGTGGGCGTGCAGGGCCAGCACGTCGTCGGGCAGGCCGGCGGCGTTCAGCGCATCGAGCAGGGCAACGACGTGCCCGGGCGTCCCGACGCCGATCGTGTCGCCTAGCGAGAGCTGCTCCGCGCCCAGGTCCATGAGCCGCTTACCCGCCGTGACCACCTGGGACACCGGCACGTCGCCCTCCCACGGGTCGCCGAAGCACATGGAGACGTACGCTCGCACGCGCATCCCCGCCGCGCGGGCCCGCGTCATCACCGGCTCGAACATCGCATACTGCTCGTCCAGGGACCGGTTCAGGTTCCGGCGCGCGAACGAGTCGGTGGCGCTGGCGAAGACCGCGATGTGCCGCAGCCCCAGGTCGTAGGCGCGCTCCAGGCCGCGCTCGTTCGGCACCAGCACCGGCAGGTCGCGGGCCCGGTCGCCGAGCCGGTCGACCAGCGCCCCCAGCACCTCGGCGGCGTCGGCGAGCTGGGGCACCCAGCGCGGGTGCACCAGGCTCGTGGCCTCCACGTACGGCAGGCCGGCGTCGAGCAGCCGCTCGACCAGGTCCACCTTGACTGCGGTCGGCACCACCGCCTTCTCGTTCTGCAGCCCGTCGCGCGGCCCCACCTCGTAGACGGTCACGCGCTCGGGCAGGGCAGGGTCGCGCACCACCTGCGGACGGCGGTACTCGCGGGGCGTGGACCCAGGCATCGACCCAGTAGTCGGCTCGGTAATCGGCTCAGTCATCGCCCGCCTCCAGCACGAAGAGCACCTGCCGCGCCGCGACCTGCTCCCCCGCGGCCGCGCGCACGCGCACCACGCCGTCGGACGGCGCCACCAGCGCCAGCTCCATCTTCATCGCCTCCAGCACGCCGAGCGCCTGCCCGGCGGTCACCGTCTCGCCGTCGCGCACCTCGACCCGGGTCAGGGACCCGGGCATCGCGGCGACGACGACGCCGTCGGACAGGTCGGCCTCAGGAGCGCGGGAGCCGCCGGGCCGGGTGAACCGGACCGTGTGCCCGCGGGTGCTCACCTCCACGGACCGCGGGCGCACGTCGACCACGAACCGGGCCGTGACGCCGTCGAGCTCCAGCAGGACGGCTCCCCCGGCGCGGCCCGCCGCGCGGCACGACGTCGGCGGCTCGCCGTCGCGCCGCACCTCGCCGCGGGCGGTGCTCACGCGCAGCACCACGTCGTCGAGCTCGACCCAGGTGTCGGCGGGCGGCCCGGCGAGCCGCCACCCGTCGCCGCCGTCGCGCGCGGCGTCCGCGGCCACCGCCCAGGCCGCCGCGACGAGCGCGGGACCCGGGTCCGGCGCGGGCAGCGGGTGGGTGTCCAGCCAGGCGGTGTGCACCTCGCCGTCGCGGAACGCGCCGGAGTCCGCGAGCGCCCGCACGAACCCGGTGTTGGTGACGAGCCCGCCGATCGCGGTGTCGTCGAGGGCGTCGACGAGGGCCTGGCGGGCGGCCTCACGGTCGGCGCCGCGCGTGATGATCTTGCCGACCATGGGGTCGTAGGCGGCGGGGACGACGGTGCCGTCCTCCAGGCCGGCCTCGACCCGGACGTTGGTCGGGCCGGTGGAGGCCGGCCAGCGCACGTGGGTCGCGGTGCCGGCCTGCGGCAGGAACCCGCCGAAGGCGTCCTCGGCGTAGATCCGGGCCTCCATCGCGTGGCCGGTGACGGTGACGTCGTCCTGCGTGAAGCCGAGCGGTTCGCCGGCGGCGACCAGCAGCTGCTGCTCGACGAGGTCGATGCGCTGCCCGCCCACGCGCACGACCTCCTCGGTGACGGGGTGCTCGACCTGGAGGCGGGTGTTCATCTCGAGGAACCAGGCGCCCTCGATGCCCAACCGGGTGTCGACCAGGAACTCGGCGGTCCCGACGCCGGTGTAGCCGACCTGGCGGGCCAGGTTCACGGACCACAGGTGCAGCGCGTCGCGCAGGGCCGGGTCGAGGTCGGGGGCGGGTGCCTCCTCCAGGACCTTCTGGTGGCGGCGCTGGGCGGAGCAGTCGCGTTCGTGCAGGTGCAGCACGGTGCCGTGCTCGTCGGCGAGGACCTGCACCTCGACGTGCCGGCCGTGCTCGACGAACCGTTCCAGCAGCAGGGTGTCGTCGCCGAACGCGGCGGCGGCCTCGCGCCCGGCCGCCGCGATCGCCGGGGCGAGCTCGAGCTCGGCGCGCACGATGCGCATGCCCTTGCCGCCGCCGCCGGCGGCGGCCTTGACCAGGAGGGGGTAGGTCGGGCTCCCCTGCATGGCGAACCATCCGCCCCCCGTGACCTTGCCGAGCGACTGGAGCACCGGCACACCGGCTTTCCGCGCGATCTCCCGTGCCGTGTCCTTGCGCGCCATGGCGTCCATCGCCTCGGGCGGCGGCCCCACCCAGGTGAGCCCGGCGCCGATGACGGCGCGCGCGAGCTCGGCCCGTTCGGACAGGAACCCGTACCCGGGGTGGACGGCGTCGGCGCCGGTCTCCTTGGCGGCGGCGAGCAGCGCGGGGATCGACAGGTAGGACTCGGCGGGTGGTGTCGGGCCGAGGCGGACGGCGACGTCGGCGGCGCGGGTGTGGGGGGCGCCGGTGTCGGCGTCGGAGTGGACGGCGACGGTGCGCAGCCCGAGGCGGCGGGCGGTGCGGATGATCCGCAGGGCGATCTCGCCGCGGTTGGCGATCAGGAGGGTGTGCATCGTCATCACATCCGGAAGATGCCGTAGGAGGGCTCGGCGATCGGGGCCGTGGCCGTGGCGGCCAGCCCGAGGGCGAGGACGCGGCGGGTGTCGGCGGGGTCGATGACGCCGTCGTCCCACAGGCGCGCGGTGGCGTAGTAGGGGTTGCCCTGGGTCTCGTACTGGGCGCGGATCGGGGCCTTGAACGCTTCGACGTCCTCGGGTGCCAGGTCACGCCGCACCGTGGCCAGCACGGACGCCGCCTGCTCGCCGCCCATGACGGAGATGCGGGCGCCGGGCCACATCCACAGGAACCGGGGGTCGTAGGCGCGCCCGCTCATGCCGTAGTTGCCGGCGCCGAACGAGCCGCCGAGCACCACGGTGAACCGGGGCACGGAGGTGCAGGCCACGGCCGTGACCAGCTTGGCGCCGTCCTTGGCGATGCCGCGGTGCTCGTACTCCTTGCCGACCATGAACCCGGCGATGTTCTGCAGGAACACCAGCGGGATGCGCCGCTGGTCGCAGAGCTGCACGAAGTGCGCGCCCTTCAGGGCGGACTCCGAGAACAGGATGCCGTTGTTGGCCACGATGCCGACCTGGTAGCCGTCGATACGGGCGAAGCCGCAGACCAGGGTCTCGCCGTAGCGGGCCTTGAACTCCTGGAGCTGGGAGCCGTCGACGATGCGGCGGATCACGTCGCGCACGTCGTACGGGGTGCGCGGGTCGGCGGGCACGTCGTAGAGCCCGTCGGGGTCCGCCTCGGGCTCCTCGGGCGGCACCCGGTCGAGCACCTGCGCGGGCGCCGGGGTCGTCGCGATGATCTCGCGCACGATGCGCAGGGCGTGGGCGTCGTCGTCGGCCAGGTGGTCCGCGACGCCGGAGGTGGTGGTGTGCACGACGCCGCCGCCCAGCTCCTCGGCCGTGACGACCTCGCCCGTGGCGGCCTGCACCAGGGGCGGCCCACCGAGGAAGATCGTGCCCTGGTCGCGCACGATGACGGCCTCGTCGCTCATCGCGGGTACGTACGCGCCGCCCGCGGTGCACGACCCCATGACGGCCGCGACCTGCGGGATACCGCGGGCGGACAGGTTGGCCTGGTTGTAGAAGATGCGCCCGAAGTGCTCGCGGTCGGGGAACACCTCGTCCTGCATGGGCAGGTACGCGCCGCCGGAGTCCACGAGGTAGACGCACGGCAGGTGGTTCTCGGCCGCGATCTGCTGCGCGCGCAGGTGCTTCTTGACGGTGACCGGGTAGTAGGTGCCGCCCTTGACGGTGGCGTCGTTGGCGACGACCACGCACTGCCGCCCGGCGATGCGCCCGATCCCGGTGACGATGCCCGCGCTGGGCACCGCCCACTCGCCCCCGTACATGTCGTAGGCCGCCAGGGCCCCGATCTCCAGGAAGGGGCTGCCCGGGTCGAGCAGCCGGTCGACCCGGTCACGGGCCAGCAGCTTGCCGCGCCCGGTGTGGCGGGCGCGCACCTCGGGCGAACCGCCCTGGCGCACGCGCGCCACCCGTTCGCGCAGCTGCGCGGTCAGGGTGCGCAGATCCGGTCCAACGCCGACGTCGGTGGTCATGTGCCGCAGCATAGCCCGCCGGTTAATGATCGTTAACCCCTGGGTGCCGGACGGCGCGTTCCGGGTCAGCGGAAGCCGCGCCGGTAGTCGCCCGGGGCGACGCCGCACACCTGGCGGAACGTGTCGTAGAAGCTGCTCTGCGCGGTGAACCCCGCGGCGTGCGCGATCTCGGCGGCCGTGCGGTCCGAGGTGATCAGCAGCCGCTGTGCCTCCGCGACGCGGCACCGCGCGATGTACGCGCCGACCGTGGTGCCGACCACCCGCTTGAACAGCGTCATCGCGTGGCTGGGGCTGAGGTGGACGGCGCGGGCCACGTCCGTCGCGGTGATCGGCGAGCGGTAGTGCTCCGCGACGTACTGCGCCATGGCCGTGGCGCGGGCGGCGGCGCCGGACATGGGCAAGTCCGCCGCCTCCGGCGCGGGGCCGGCCGCGGGACCCGCCGGGCTGTCCAGCACCCGCCGCACGAACGCCTGCGCCTCCAGCATGACCACGGTGCTCTGCCCGCCGTCCAGGACGTCGTGGTGCCAGCTCGCGAACAGCGCGGCGACGTCCCGCACCAGCACGGCCGCGGGGACGACGACGGGCCGGGCGCTCAGCAGCACCGCCACGTGCTCCGTGGGCAGCGCCCAGCGCAGCACCTCCGCGAGCGGGATGTGCACCCAGGACACGTCGGTCGGCGTCGCGCACGGGTGGACGAGCTGGTGCGGGGTGCCGCCCCAGAACAGCGCGACCTCGCCCGCCTCGACCCGGAGGCCGGAGCCCCCGAAGAGGTACTCCAGCCGGCCGGTGTGCACCAGGTTGAGCTCCAGGTCGTCGTGCCGGTGCGGGCGCGCCATGACGGGCGGCACACCGTGCCGCACCCACAGGGCGGCCTCGTCCAGCTCGACCTCGTCGTCCGCGAGCACCATCCGGGCAGCATAGGGGCCCGCCCCGCGGCTGTGCCGGTCCGTGTGCCGGTCCACGTGCCGGTCGAAGGATCCCGGAGACGGCGGGCACGCAGCCGGAGGTCTCACCGGCATCCTCGGACCTAGCGTCGCCGCATGGCTCATTCACCGAAGATCACCATCATCGGCGCCGGCGGCTTCGTGTTCCCGTTCCGCCTCATCGGCGACCTGCTCAGCTTCCCGGCCCTGCAGGGGGCCACGCTCACGCTCATGGACCTCGACGCGGGGCGCCTCGACCGGGTGGCGGGCGCCGCCCGCGAGCTCGTGGACCACCATGGCCTGCCGACCCTCGTCGAGCAGACCACCGACCGGCGCGAGGCGCTGGCCGGCGCGGACTTCGTGATCATCACGTTCCAGGTGGGCGGCGTGGGGTCCTACCGGCACGACGTCGAGATCCCGCGCCGGTACGGCGTCGACCAGACCGTGGGCGACACGGTCGGGCCGGGCGGCGTCTTCCGGTTCCTGCGCTCGGTGCGCGCCTATCAGGACATCGCCGCCGACGCCCTGGAGCTGTGCCCCGGCGCCCAGTTCATCAACTACGCGAACCCGATGGCCATGGCCACCGCGTACCTGAACGCGCTGGGCCTGAGCACGGTGGGCCTGTGCCACAGCGTGCAGGGCACCACCCGCATGCTGGCACGCACGCTCGGCCTTCCGTACGACGAGGTGTCCTACCGCTGCGCCGGCATCAACCACCAGGCGTGGGTCCTGGAGTTCCGGCACGGCACCGAGGACGTCTACCCGCGCCTGCGCGAGGTGATGAAGGAACGCCACCAGCGCGGCCGCGCGGCCGCCGACCTCCTGACCGACGACGGCGACCACTCCGACGCCGCGCTCGCCGCCAGCACCTACGAGGGCGGCAACGAGCAGGTACGCACCACGCTGATGAACCACTTCGGGTACTTCGAGACCGAGTCCAGCCACCACGCCTCGGAGTACGTGCCGTGGTTCCGCAAGGACGACGCCACCACCAAGGAGTACATCCCGGAGCGCTGGGACTACTACGAGATCTGCGCCGCCCACGACGAGCAGGGCGACGTCGACGAGCAGCTCGAACGCCTCAAGGCGGAGCTGAGCCCGTCCGTCGAGTACGGGGCGTCCATCGTCAACGCCGTCGTCACCGGTGTGCCCGCCGTCGTCTACGGCAACGTGCCGAACGCCGGGCGCGTCATCACCAACCTGCCCGACGACGCCTGCGTCGAGGTGGCCTGCCTCGTCGACGCGAACGGGGTGCAGCCCACCAGCGTCGGCGACCTGCCGCCGCAGCTCGCCGCGATCAACCGCACCAACGTCAACGTGCAGACGCTCGCCGTGCGCGCGGCACTGACCGGCGACGTCGAGCACGTGCACCACGCCGTCGCGATGGACCCGCTCACCTCCGCCCACTGCACGCTGGAGCAGATCCGCGCCATGACCGACGAGCTGCTGGCGGCCCACGCAGCCCTGCTGCCCGCGGCCCTGGTCCGCTGACCACCCGGTGCCCCGGGCGA
>NZ_JBHVEG010000002.1:0-106767 GCF_042802395.1 Promicromonospora sp. NPDC057488 | reverse complement strand
GACACCTACCCCGAGCAGCTCGACGCCCTGGAGATCACCTACGAGGACTACGAGCCCGAGTTCGGCACGCCCTACGGCGTGGCCCGCACCACCGAACTGATGTTCTGGGCGCTGGCCGCCACCCCGACCGCCGAGCGGTTCACCGAGCTCGCCGCCGCGAGCGCCACACCGCCGCTGCTCGTCACCAGCCCGCGGCACAACCACCGGGCGGGCGTGTTCGGTTCCTGGTCGCCCGTCGACCGCTCCACGCCGGCGCGAGCAGAGATCGAGGACAGGCTGGAGGCCATCCACCGCTACCACCTCGGCCAGGTCGATCAGCGCTCGTGGTACGGCTTCTGGGACTACGGCGACGTCATGCACGACTACGACGGTGATCGCCACCAGTGGCGCTACGACGTGGGCGGGTACGCCTGGGACAACTCGGAGCTGTCCACGGATCTGTGGCTCTGGCACCACTACCTGCGCACCGGCGACGCTGCGGCGTTCCGGTTCGCCGAGGCGATGTGCCGGCACACGGGCGAGGTCGACGCCTACCACCTGGGCGAGTGGAAGGGTCTGGGCACCCGGCACGGTGTGATGCACTGGGGTGACAGCGCCAAGCAGGTGCGCATCAGCAATGCGAACTACCGCCGGCCGCACTACTTCCTGACCGGGGACGAGCGCAGCGGCGACCTCCTGCGCGAGCTGGTCGGCTCCGACCGCACCTACCTCGTGCTCAACGCCGGTCGCAAGGTGGATGGGTCCACCGGCGAGTACGACCCCGATCCTTCGGCGCTGCCCCTGAGCAAGACCACGGACTGGGGCGCCATCGCGGGCGCGTGGTTGACCGAGTGGGAGCGGAACGGCGACCCCGCCGCCCGTGAACGGCTGCTGGCCAGTGCCCGGTCCATCGCGGCTCTGCCCAACGGCTGGGCTCAGGCGGGTTCCACCTACGACCTGGCGACGGCGACGTTCTCGTCGGGCCCGGAGAAGGCCGTGTCCGTCGGCAGCCTCAGCTCCGTGTTCGGTCTCATCGAGGTCATGACCGAGCTGATCGACCTGGTCGACGAGCCCGAGGTCGAAGCCAAGTGGGTCGAGTTCTGCCGCCTCTACAACGGCACCAAGGAGGAACAGCGCGCGGAGACCGGCGCGGACTGGGGCAGCCTGAACCTCAAGCAGTCGTACTCGCGCGCCACTGCCTATGCCTCCGTCAAGCTCGACGACGACGCCCTGGCAGCTCGTGCATGGCAAGAGCTGGCTACCGGGCATGCCGGATATCCGGCAGACCATGACTGGGGGACGCGCCGCATCGAGCCACCCGTGGCCCTGCACTCGGTCGACGAGGCCCGGTTCTCCACCAACGCCAGCGCCCAGTACGGTCTCGCTGCCATCCAGTGCCTCGCCCTCGTCGGGGAGAAGCTCTCATGACCGCGCGTCGGGCGTTCGCGGCAGGAGCTCTTTCCCTGGTCCTGGCGACGGCCACTGGTGCGCCGTCGATCGCCGCCCGCATCGAGGGCTCGGCGCCCGGCTCCCAGGTTGGCAGTGCTCCCACTGGGCAGAGTGCTCGCCCGGTGGAGAACCTGGGCCGGGGACTCGTCGCGGTTCGGGAGGGCGCGGACCGCGTGCTGGTGAGCTGGCGGCTGCTCGGTCTCGACCCGTCGGGCATCGGCTTCAACGTCTACCGGTCGACGGCCGGTGGGGACGAGGTACGTGTCAACGACGAGGTGCTCACCGCAGGCACGAACGTCGTGGACACGGATGCCGACCTGAGCCGGACGACCACCTACCGGGTCCGGCCGGTCGTGGACGGGGCCGAGGGCTCACCGAGCGCCCCGTACACCCTGACCGCCGACCACCCGGTCGAGCCAGTGCACCGGATACCGATCGGGCAGGGCGGCCCGATCAAGTTCGTATGGGTCGGAGACCTGGACGGGGACGGCGAGTACGACTTCGTCGTCGACCGGCAGACCAGTCCTCAGTCGATCGAGGCCTACCGCAGTGACGGCACGCCGCTGTGGTCGGTGGACATGGGCCCGAACAGCGTGGACCAGGACAACATCGAGGGCGGGTCGGCCACGATCGACGTGGGCCATTGGGACGGCGTCACGGTCGCCGACCTGGACAGCGACGGTCGAGCAGAGGTCGCCGTCCGCGTCGCGAACGGCGTCACGTTCGGCGACGGCGAGACCTTTGAGCTCGACGACGATGTCCACCAGGCTGTCGCGGTCCTGGACGGACGCACAGGTGCGATGCGCGCGACAGCGCCCGTACCGGACGACTACATCGAGGACGGTCCGATGTACGCCCGCTTCGGTGTCGGCTATCTCGACGGCGTCCGCCCGCACCTCGTGGCTCACATGAAGAACCGTGTCGGCTCGGAGGGCTTCAACCTCATGATCGGTGCCTGGACCTTCGACGGAGACCGGATCTCCCAGGAGTGGACCTGGCACCGCGGCGACACGGACGCCCCCGACGGGCACAACACCCGCATCGTCGACGTGGACGGCGACGGCCGCGACGAGGTCGCCGAGATCGGGTTCGTGCTGAACGGCGACGGCAGCCTGCGCTACTCGCTCGGCCCGGACGTCGTGCATGGCGACCGCTTCCACATCGCCGACATGGACCCCGACCGACCCGGCCTCGAGGGCTATGGCGTGCAGCAACGCAACCCGTCCGGACTCCTGGAGTACTACTACGACGCGGCCACGGGCGAGCTGCTGTGGGAACACCACGGCGATCCAGGAACCGACGTGGGAAGGGGCATGGTCGGCGACATCGACCCACGCCACCCCGGCATGGAGGCCTGGTCGTTCTCCGGCCTGTACAACGCGCCGACGAACGAGCTCACCGAGCCGGACACGAACCTCCGGCCCTGGCCGCATCTCGGCCTGTGGTGGGACGGCGACCCCATGATCGAGCTGCTGAACGACGGCAAGATCGAGCAGTGGGACCCCGAGAACCCCACCCCGTCGGGATCGCTGCCGAGAATCGAGACGATCAGCCGGTTCGGAGCGAAGAACGCCGCCGGCGGGCGCAACCCCGCGATGGTGGGAGACGTGCTCGGCGACTGGCGCGAGGAAGCGATCTACCCGGGTACCGAAGACGACGAGCTCGTCGTCTTCGCGACCGACATCCCCACCGACCTGCGTCTGCCGACCTTGGCACACGACCCTGCCTACCGGAACGCCATGACGCTCAAGGGATACCTGCAGTCCCACCACACCAGCTACTACCTGGGAGACGGGATGGAAACACCGCCACGGCAGAACATCACCTACGCCGGCTCCGATGCGCAGCCCGGAGCGGCTGCGGGAAGCCAGCGCCCCCGTGCCGGCGAAGGACTGCCCCACTGCACCGGCGAGAGTCCGATCACGTGCACCTTCGACGTGCCGCCCGGGCACTACGACGTGACCGTACTGCTCGGCTCACGCGACGAGGCGGCGGAGACCACCGTCCTGGCCGAGGCCCGCCGCCTGATGGTCGACGCAACGGCGACATCCGCAGGCGAACGGGTCCGACGATCGTTCACCGTGAACGTACGGGACCCTGAAGGCCAGCAGAACGATCACGCGAAGCCAGGCGGCGACGGACTGACGCTGACGTTCGCCGGCCCGTCACCGAAGGTCACGGGGATCAGCGTGCGGCGAGCATCTCCCCGGACCACTCGGGTCGCGCTCCTCGGCGACTCGACGGTCACCGACCAGGAGAACGCCCCGTACACCGGCTGGGGGCAGCGACTCCCTGTCCACTTCGGCCGGGGTGTCTCGGTGATCAACCACTCCGGGTCGGGCGAGAGCACGGTGTCCGCGCTCGCCGACCCGCGGATGTTCGATGCCCTCGAACCGCAACTGAGGAGGGGCGACGTCGCCCTCGTCCAGCTGGCACACAACGACAAGACCACGACGGCTGCCGAGTACCGCGCCAATCTCACGGAGATCGTCACTCGCATCCGCGACCGCGGTGCGACGCCGGTGCTCGTCACACCGATCGTCAGACACCGCTTCGAGGGCGACCGGCTCAGTCCCACCGGGCTCATCGTCACGGACAACGCGGACCTCCCCGCAGAGATGCGAGGCCTGGCGGCCGATCTCGATGTGGCGCTGATCGACCTCACGGCGATGAGCAAGGAGCTGGTGGAGGGGCTGGGCCCTGCGGACTCGGAGCCGCTCTACCTGGTCAGGGTCAACGGCGACCGCACCCACACCTCGGAGCACGGTGCATCGGTGTACGCCGGCCTGGTCGCCGGCGAGCTGGAACGTCTGGGCCTGGTCCGGGAACAAACCGGGCGGAGCGAGTAGGTGACGCCGGAATCTCACACGTCCACGCCGGCGGGGCCTTTCGCCTTCGTCTTCTGGAACGACGACTCTGGGCGACGAGCAGATCCTCGACCAGCTGCGCGAGCTCGCCAAGATCTGCCCCGTGGCAGATGGCGGATCACCGCTGTCCTGGACGCGCCGAGCGGGGCACGATACGTGGCGCCCATCCCGAACAGGACGACGGTTCGGCTCTCGCCCCGCGGCGGCGGACCTGCTGCGCAAGGACGCGGTCGACGCCTTCATCGAGCTCCCCCACGACGCCTACGCGCGGGCGCTCGGCGACCATCTCGGAACGACGGTCGTCGCACTGTTCACGGACGAGCCGTTCCTGCTCGGCCGCAATCCTCGTGCGGACGCCCGCCCCTACACCCCGGGCCTTGAGCACGACGCCGCGACGTCCTGGGCACGGAGGTGGACGACGTGCTGCGGCGGTTTCCCCAGCTGTGGGACTCGGACGATCCGACACGCCCCGGCGGGTCGGATCCGACGGCGGCCGGCTTCCCCCGTCTCTGGGACGAGGTCGTGCGCACCCGGCTGCACGAAGTCTTCTATGACAGCCAGGCCGCCTGGTGCACCGCGCACGGGATCGCCCTGACCGGCCACCCGGCCGAGCCGGACGACCTGTCCACGGCGACCAGGCTCCACTGGCCAGGACAGGACACGGTGTGGCGGTGGGTGCTGCCGGGAGGCGTCGGCTCGCTGGACGCCCCCGAGAGCGCCGCCCGTTCACGAGACGCCGAGACCTCGGTGGCGGAGGCGCTCGGCGCCTACGGGTGGCGGCTCACCTTGGACGAGGCACGCTGGCTGCTGGACTGGTATCTGAGTCGCGGGGTCACGACACTGGTCCTGCACGCGTTTTTACCTCACCGACCATTTAGGAGACACGCCCTAGATTCGTGGGGGTGTGCTGTCGCGCACGACGGTCCGTGCGACGAACTCGACACGGCGCCGCTCGGGGACAGCCGTGCGCAAGGCCAGCTCGACAGCGGCCCCACCGACCGCCTCGAGCGAGAGGTCCACGCTGGTCAGCCCCGGGGTGACGTCGTCCGCGTCGACCACATCACCGAACCCCGCGACACCGATGTCCCGGCCGGGTTCAAGCCCTGCTGCGCGGAGCGCTCTGAGCGTGCCGAGCGCCATCGTGTCGTTCGCCACCACCAGGCCGTCGACGTCGGTCGGCCCATCAGACAAGAATGCGGCCGTGGCGGCGAAACCGCCGTCCCGTGTTCTCGCGACCTCCGGACCTCGGTGCGGCTGTACGACGCGGACCCCTGCTGCGCGGGCGCCTTGGAGCAGCCCTCGTTCCCACGCACGCACGTCGGGCGCGTCCTCGGCTGGCCGGATCAGCCCGAGCGACCGATAGCCCAGGTCGCGCAGCGTCGTGGCAAGAAGGTACGCACCCTCGTGACGAGGCACGACCGCGGTATCGAAGGGCAGGTCGTCGTCTCCGGCAACCACGACCCGTCCGCCGTCACGCTCGTAGCTCTCAAGCTCGCGCAGAAGCCGGCTGGAGGAGGACCACGAGCCCGTCCGCGTGCTCGTGAGCACGAGCGCCCGAGGGCGCTGCCCGCGCAGCAACCGGATCGTGCGGACCTCGTCGCCCGTGACGTCGTCGGCGCCCGTAATCGTCACCATGAGCCCGGCCGCACGGGCCTTGTCGATCGCGCCGTGCACGAGCTGAGCGTTGTACGGGTCGCGGATGTCGGAAACCAGCATCGCGATCGTCGGCGCGGAACCGGTCGTCGTGGCACGCGCCGACGAGTTGGGCCGGTAGCCGAGGCGGTCGGCAACCTCGAGGACCCGGGCCCGCACCTCGGTCGCGACGTACTGGGACGTCGGGTCCATCGCCCGTGAGGCGGTTCCGAGCCCTACACCCGCTTCGCTCGCGACATCCCGAAGGGTGACGGTCGAACGTTTAACCGCGCGTGCCTGCGCCTCGCCGCTGAGATTCTTCGACACAGTTTCATCTTCCCATCTCCGAGGTCGGTGCTCCGTCGAGTGGCGGGCGACACACGGGATACTGGGCACGAGTCAGGAAATCAAAGGATCGGAGCGCGCAGCGATGGCATGGGATGCGGCGGGCGGCAGCGCAACGTTGCGCGACGTCGCCGAGGTGGCGGGTGTGTCGGCCTCGACGGCATCCCGCGTACTCAACAACGGCGGACAGGGGGTCAGCAATGACCTGTCCGTGCGAGTACGTGCCGTCGCCGACGCCCTCGGCTACGTGAGCAACCAGGCAGCGCGGGCACTACGGGGTCATCGGTCGGGAGTCGTGCTGTTGGCGAGCGATCCCCGCACCTCGTCCATCGCCGCCATGGCGGCCGGCATGGAGGAGGCGGGCCGGGAGCGTGGGGTCTCGGTCTCGATCGCGGCCGTCGGACCGGACGCCGATGCTCACCTCGCGGTGCTGCGGATCCTGCGAGGGATGCGCCCGCTGGCCCTGGTCGTGACGAGTGCGAGCTTCGTGGGGACCGAGAGCGCCAGGATCCTTCCGGAGCTCGAGGCCGCCAAGCGCGAGGGTGCCAACGTCGTGTTCATCGGCGAGCACGAGTACGACTTCCCGGCCATCCGGTTCGACGACGTGCAGATCGGGCGGACCGTGGCCGCGCACATGGCCACCCTGGGCCGCGCCCGGCCCGCGATCCTCACCAGCCAGGGTCACCCTGCGATCGAGGGGCGCACGCAGGGCTTCCTGGAAGGGCTCACGGCACGGGGATACGACGGCGAGTCGATTCCCGTCGAAAGCTCGGAGGTTAGCCGGGCCGGGGGCTACGCGTCCACCAACCGGCTCCTGCGACGTCGTGAGAGGCCGGACATGATCCTCGCCGGCAACGACGTGCTCGCGATCGGTGCGCTGCACGCGCTGCGGGATGCCGATGTGGAAGCCCCTGGCGATGTGGCCCTGTCAGGGGTCGACGACATCCCGATCGCCCGCGACCTCACCCCGGCACTGACCACTGTCTCCCTGCCCTTCCTCGAGGCGGGCCGCGCCGCGCTGGCCCTCGCTCTCGAGACGTCGATGCCGAAGGACGTGCACCTCAACAGCACGCTCGTGACGCGCGAGAGCGCGTGATCCGGAGTTCTCCCTAGCGGGACATGTTGCCTGGGCTGAGCGGCGGCGGTGCTTGAAAAACACCCTCCGCGAGGAGAGACATGTAACCGCGTTCGACAAGCCTAGACGGCGAACCTGGCGAAACTTCGGAGCACCGGCGACCCGGCAGAACTCATCGGCGAGGAGCCCGTTCCGGCCACACTCCGAGGCCGGGTACATAGCGGCCGGACCTCTGGAGCCACTCGTCAAAGGTCGGGATCCTCGCCCGACCTGCCCGCTGGCTCGGGGACTCTTCACGCCACCGACCAACCTGGAAAACGACGAGGTCGAGGTAGTCCACACCGAACGCGAGCCACGTAGCGCCGAAGTCCGCGAGTTCTACGCAGTCTTCGACGGACATCCGATCCGCGAAGCCGAGGCCGGCCGACTCGCCCAGCGTTGCTCCAAGACTCCGTTGGAGGTGACGCCATCCCTTCGGCATTCCGGACTCCTCCTCCTCGAGCACCGCCACAGCTCACGGACGGCGGGCACCCAGCGCTCGACTTCGTCCACGACACCGATGTGCCCCATGTGATCTGTGGCAGTGGTGCCGCTGTCGGGCGGATGGCAATCGTGCCGAAGCCGTTTCCCAAGGAGTTCCGTGACGACGTCATCGCGGTCGCGCGTCGCACTCGGCGTGTGGGGAGGCCCTCGCGGGCCTCCCCACTGATCAGCAGGTCTTCGCCGGATACGAAAGGGCCTGGCGCGTGTTCTTGCTTGTGCCTTGGACCTGAGCCGTCGCCGTCACGATGAGTTCCCCAGCGGGAACCGCGTTCAGACGGGTGGTGAAGCTATGGAAGACGCTCTTGTCGGCGCCGACGACAGCGAAGTTCTTCGCGCCGTAGGCAGATTCGAGCGCGATCGCAATCGGACCGGTGTCCTGGTTCTTCACGGTGACCGCAAGCAATACCTTCGACGCGACGCAGCGCGCCTCGACCACGACTTCGAACTTCACGGCGCTGCCGACCGTTACCGGCTCGGACGGCGCCGAGGACGGCGAGTCGCCTAGAGCGTTCGTTGCTACAACACTGGCCGAGTAGACACCGCTGGCTACAGCAGTAATCGTCACACTCGTGGCCTCGCCGTCGACGGCTCTGGTGATCGGCGCGGGTCCGCCCGAGAGCGTCACGGTGTACCCCGTGATTGCCGAGCCGCCGTTGTTTGCGGGCGCCGCCCACTGGACTCTCACCTCGTCGCCCTCAGCTACGGCCGCCGGCTTGGCAGGGGCGTCCGGGACACCCGCAGCGACGTCCACGTTGAGCTCAACATCGAGCGACACACCATTCGCGGTGAAGCCTGTCGGCAACGCGACTTTCCCTTGGACTGCCACCGGTTCGGTGACTGTCTCCGGCAGTGCCTCGTCCCAATCGACCGATGCCGACACGGCGGCGCCGTTCGCGGTGAGCTCGATCCGATCCGGCAGCTGCGATCGAAGCTCGTCATCAGTGGTTCCCTTCGGAACGGTGATTCCGTCGGGCTGTTCGACCGAGCTGATCGGAGTAGCAGGGACGGCACCCAGGAATCGGAACGTCTGGAGATTCGCTGACGCGCCGGCTGGTACCTCAACTTGGAGGGAGAAGTCGCGCTCGCTGACGATCTTCGGGTCGATCTTGAAGAACTGGGTGTGGTTCTCGCCGTACTGGGAGTCGCGACCGTACCCGATTCGCGGTTGCGCCGTGAGCGGGATCTCGACCCCGTCGGCACCCTCCGTGACGAGCGTGACCTTCACGGGCTCATCGGACCCGAGGGTCATCTCGAGTGCCGCGGCTCCGGCGTCGCCGAACTGTCCGTTGGTGTAGGGAAGCCGGATGCTTCCCTGGATCGTGCCACCGATCTCGAGGGCTTCAAACGACGACCCACTGCCAACGAGCTCAAGGTCCGGGTTCGACCGTGGGTCGATGGCGGCGTAGGGGTCGGTGGTCGGGATCTCGACGAACGAGAAGTGGTTCAACTGCAACCCAGCAGTCTTGGCCACGATCGTGATGTCCTTCGTACCCGTGATCCTCGGGATGGTGAATCGCTGCGACTCCGCGTGGAGCGCATCTCCAGGCCCGTCTCCCGTGCTCTCGAAATCGACGGTTGAGATGAGGGTCCCACTGATGCCGCCGTCACGGAGCTCCACCTGTACTGGCAGACCATCCGCGCGAGAGTTGATGCCGTTGAGTACGAATTCACGCGTACCGACGGACCCGAACTTGACTCCCGTGTGCGTGGTCCATGGGCCGGATCCGACCGGGCCATCCACTACCGTCTCGGTCGTGCTTGTTCCGTCTACTCGGTCCGTCACGAGACGTGCGCCGGTGATCGCGGAGGTGTAGCTTTCCGACTCAATCTTCGAGTAGGCATACGGTGCTTTCGTCAGCTGGATGTAGTTCAACGCGATGCTGCCGTTGACGAAGACCAGGGTGAGATCCTGCACGCCCTCCAGTCCAGTGAGGTCGAACGTCCGCGAGACGTACGACGTCCAGCTCGATCCAGTTTTGGCGAAGTTGATCGTGGAAAGCAGCGTCCCGGTCGGACCGCCCTTGCGAACCTGGATCACTGCTGCAGCACTGGTCGAGGACGCGTTCGCGCCGTTCAGCGTGATCGACTTCGACCCGGTCAAGAAGTCCCGGGCTTTGTAGGTGATGTAGTCACCTGCAACGACGCCGCCGATGACGGTCGCGGCTTTGCCGTCGACCGTCGTACCTGTTTCCGTCTTGAAGTTCCTGCTGCCGACGTCGTAACGCTCGGCTTCGAACTGTGCGTACCCGTCATTGCTCACGTCGAACATGTCGTCGAGTGCGGCGACCGAGACACCGGTGTAGCTCGGCGCGAAGTCCGCGGAGCCCATGTAGTCGAGCATGCTCGAGTAGAGCTGCGTGATTTCCGGATGCGACTTGTCGAAGAGATCGAACGACGAAACCATCAGCGACCCGGCACCCACCTTGGCCTCGAAGAGGCTAGCCAGGCGGTGGTGGCGGTTGATGTGATCGATGTTCTCAGCAATGACCGGCTGATCCGCAGGCAACGAGTCCATGACGATGGCGCGAGATCCACGAACAAGGTTGTACCACTGCGCGTCACTGAAGAACTCCGTCGGGAAGTTGTCGAACACCGGGTGGTCGGCGTCGATGTAGGCGCCCAGCGTGTACGCGTCTTCCTTGGTGTATGCCTTGCCGAACGAGTCGACGCCCGTCCGCTTGGGCCGGTCATAGTTGGGATCGACGAGGTGGAAGTACTTCGACCAGTAGTCGGGGCGCCAACCGACCTGCACCGAGTTCGGGATGTCGGCGCCCTTCGGCACGAACAACACCCGTCCTCCAGCGGCGAGCCGGTCCTTGGCGGCCTGGTCCCACGTGCGGGTCACGTACACGTTGCTGGGCACCGTGGTCGACGGTGCAGCTGGGTATACCCAGACGTTGTAGAAGTTCGAACCGGTGAAGCCGGACTCTGCCTTCAGGCGCAGCACGAGCTTGGTCGGCTTCGTAATCGACGACAGGTCGATGGAGAGGTCCTTGACGTCCCTGACGACTCCCTGATCGATGTGGTCGATCGTGAAGTCACCTGAGGCGATGATGTCGCCCTTGTCCGTCACGACGTCCTTGCCATCGATGGACAGCGTCTCTTCGCCGAGGGTCCATGAGACGCCGAGGTCCGCGAGATCAGTCGAGCCGTAGTTGGCGATCGTGACTGTCGGCTCGATGTCCTGGTCGTTCGTGTAGACGAACGTATCGAGTTTGCCGAGGAGTGAGACGTCGTCGTTGAATGCGCGGTAGTCCGAGCTGGCGAGCCCGCCGATCTTCTCATCCATGAAAATGTCGAGGATGCCGACCAGGGCCGTCTGCTGGCCAGGGAAGTCCTGGATGCTGAGCAGCTGGTAGCCAGCCATCTCTGACGTGCGAATGTTGGCTTCGATGTCCGCCTTGTATGCGGTGGCAGCGAGCCTTGTGGAGGCTAGAGCGAAGCGGTCCTCCATGTCGCTGAGTCCCGAGGCAGCCGCCATGCTCTGGTAGCGGGACAGGTTCCGAGCTTCGAACTTACCCTCACGGACCACACCACCTGAGTCGGTGTAGCTGGTCCGATACTTGGGGATCTCCTCGCTGAAATCGGGATAGTTCTCGTACTGCCCGGTCTCGTGGCCCATGATGGGCATGTTGTAGCCGGCCGTGCCCGTGTCCATGGTGAAGCTTGAGTTCGGCTGCATGGACTCGAGGAAGCCACCGCCGCCTTCGTTCTTGTACGAGAAGGACATGCGGACTGCGTCCTTCTCGGTGCGCATGGTCGCCCAGAAGTCGTCACCGGTGTTGAGGCTTGCCCCGGTCAGGTTCGCGTTCGTCCCCTCGGCATAGAGGCGTGTCGGGTCGAGTTCACGCATGAACGTGCGAAGCCGGTTGGACGCGTCGCGTGAGGCTCCAGCTGTGCTGGTGACTTCGTTGCCCCACGTCATCGCGACGTAGGAGGGGTGGTTCGCGAGGTGCTTGGCGATCAGCTCGGCCTCTGCCCGGTTGGGCTCGTAGTTCGCATCGAGGCGGCCGCCGAAGCGGTACAGCTCGGGCTGCATGTAGATGCCGAGCTCATCGGCGGCAGCGAACGCCGCCTCCGGCGGTGACCACGAGTGGAAACGGAAGAAGTTGATACCGAGGTCCTGGGCCTTGCCGAAGAACTTTCGCCACTCCTGCTTGGTCATGTACGGGTATCCCGTCAGCGGGAAGACAGCCGAGTTTGCCTCGCCACGGAGGAAGGTCACGTCGCCGTTGATGGTGAAATGACGGTTGCCGGGTCCGCCGGCGCTGAACTCGCGCATCCCGAACGAGGTTTCGTAGCTCGCGCTCGGAATGCTCACCTCGAGGTCGTAGAGGTTGGGCGTCCATTCGCTCCACAGCTTGACGTTGTCCCCCATGGGCACGCTGTAGGAGAAGGACTGGACCGCACCTGCGGCGACCGTGCCACCCGCACCCGTGAAGGCCGGGATCTGTGCGGGAGCTTCGCCTTCCGTCCCGTTGTAGCTTTCGCCGGTGATCGAAACGGCCGGGAAGCTGGACGCGCGCGAGCTGGCGTTGGCGACGGCCACATTGACGAGCGCTGCGTTCTGGTCGAGGTCGGGGTACACGCGGACGTCGCGGATTGCGAGCGCCGCCGTTGCCACGAGCTCGAACTTTCCGATGATGCCGTTCCAGTTGGTCTGGGTCTCGCGCGTGATCATGTGGTTGTCGGTCGTGAACTGCGTGATGGAGTTGTTGACCTCGATGGTGATCGTGTTCACCTCGCCCGCGCGGATGCCCGTCAGGTAGTACTCGTGCGGTGTGCCGTACGAGTACTTGCTGTTGAACGCAGTCTGCTCGACTCCGTTCAGCCACACCCGGGTGTCCTTTGTTCGCTCCATGAACAGGGTGATCTGCTTGCCGCTCCAGTCAGCGGGAATCGAGATGCGCCGTTGGTAGACAGCCGCTCCCACGTAGTTGTACAGGCTCGTCAGACGGTCAATGCTGCTTGAGCCGTCAGGGTTCCCCTTTTCGTTCTCGCCCATGGTGCCGGGAAGCAGCACGCTCTCCGAGAGCGTTCCGTTCGGGTCGGACGTTGCGTATCCGCCGGTCTTGAACTCCCATGAACCATTCAGGGAAAGCACGTCGCCGGTTACGTCGCCGATCCTCGGATCGGTCGGGGCGTCGAGGGAGGCTGGTGGTGGGGCCGCGGTTGCAGCGAGTGGTGTGAGCGCGACGGCGCTGGCCGCGAGCGCGACTGCTACCAGCGGGGCCGTGATCGCGCGGATCAGTCGAGGCATTCTGAACTCCGTTGTTGATGAATGCATGAAATCGTCGGGTGGCGCGTGAGCAGAACGGGGTGTTTGCGCATGTGCGCAAATTAAGGTCTGTGAGGGCAAATGGTTGAGCAGTCCTTCGACGCGATTTGCACCTCGATGGTGAGCGCGCCGTTCAGTTCGTCACGGTGATCACCTTCAGCCACAAACTTTCAGCGCTGATTGCGACGTCAGCTGACGGCTTCGCGTCGACCGGCCTCGCGCGCATCGTCGAGGAGGCGGTGAAGTTTTGCCTTGCTCCGGCGGCGTGAGCCGACCAGGCCCAGTGCAACGAGAATGGTGCCCAGAATCACGATGATCTGGGGCCACGGAATCGCCCATGTCGTGATGCTGGTCGTCACAGGGTTGAGTTCTCCGTCTATGCCCTCGGCGGTCGGAGCCAGGGTGAGGTCGGACGAGATGAGGAAGGTTGGCCAGACAGCGTTGCGGCTGAGCGTGATCGTGCGGGATTCACCGGGCAGGAGTTCGCCGCGGTCTTGCGTTGATTCTCCGTTGAGACTGTCGCTGTAGCGCAACTGCACGTTGCCGGTGTTCTGAGCGGTGTAGGTGACCGTCATGAATCCTCGATCCAACGGGTTCCAGGAGTAGGTGTAGTCAGTCGATGTGGTGGTGATCGCAAGAGCCGGATCGAGTTCGCCGTTGACTCGTGTGAGGACTCGGAACCCGACTCGGCTTTCGACGCCAACCCGGGCGCCCTCGGCGGAGGTCGTGGTGCTTCCAACGGACGCAGCTAGACCGGCGGCGTGGTCGCCGGGGGTGGCGTTCTCGGGAACGTGGATCTGAAAGGGGATGATCGATTGCTCCCCCGCGGGCACGATCGCGGTGGGCTGAACGTCGATCCAGGTGCCCGCCTGCTTGGAAGGTTGGTCCGACGGCAGCATGTTGAATCGGCCGGTGTCAGTGAAGTAGCCGTCGGCCGCGGTGAGCCGGAACTCTGCGTCGGTGTCGCCGAGGTTCCGCACGGCGACGTATTCAGTGACGGTTTCCCCTGGATCCAGTTCGTGTTCGACCCAGGCTCGGCCATCCGGGCCGTCGATCGTGGCGGGCGCGACCGCCCAGGTCACTGATGGGTCGGTCTCGGCCGCGACAGCCGTACCGGAGGTTCCGAAGGCGAGCGCAAGGACGGTGACGGCTGCCGCGGCCGTGAAGAGGTGTTTCATGGTGCTCCGCCCTGGCCGGGGCGGAGCACCCCGGCCAGGTTTGCTGTTCACTCGAACAGGGAGAGGGTGAGGATGGACGCGTACGCACCGGGCGCGACGGTTGCCGGCGTGCGCAGCTTGAGGTCGGCGGTCGCGGTCCACTGGCCCTCGGGTGCGATCGCGCCGGAGTCGGACGCCATGGCAAAGAGCTCGGTGTCGACGAGGCCGACGTTGTCGGGTGCCTGGGCCGTGTCGACGGCGGAGAACACTTCCTCACCTGCGCCGACGCTGCCGGGATCGGCGTCAATCAGGCGCGGCGCCCAACCGAGGTACTCCGCACCGATGTCAGGCTGGCCGGCGTCTCCCACGAAGTCGGTTGCCGTGCCGATGACGTACCAGTACGCCCCGGCGGGAATCTCGTCGGCGGTCCGGGTGTCGGTGACGGTCACGGTGGGCAGGGTGCCGGTGAACTGGCGGATAAGTTCTGTCGAGCCATCCTCGACGAGCGATGCGGAGCTGCCCGCCACGGTGAGTGCAAGCACGCCAGGCTCGCTGATCTCAGGGATCTCGACCGTCACATCGATGTCGCTGTCGCCGTACCCTTCCTCGGCGGTCGCGATGCCGACGCCTGCCACACCGGTCACCATGAGTGCACCCACCGCGACTGCGCCGATGTGGAAGCCCCTTCTGAGGTCCATCATGTTCTTCTTCCTTCGTTTCGCCCGCAACGGGGAGCGGGTGGCGATCCGTGCGCCGACCGGCGGACGGAAAAGTGAGTTTGGGGGTCCAGTCGCTGCCCTATGGGGCCCAGTGCCGCTAGGAGGTCTGCGAGCACCAGCTACGCGGACTGCTAGCGCAGCGTCGAATTTGGGAGGTGCGGAATGCGGGTTGTGGTGTGGCCGCCGCCCGGATGGGCGACGGCCACCCCGTTCAGCAGGTTCGGTTGTTGTACGCGACGTGGTCGGTGACCGTTACCGGTGCGCCCCCGATCGTGGCTCTCGCCGTGACCGTGACCTCGCCCGCGGGCACGGTCCCCAGACGGGTCGTGAACGGCTGGAGCGCGTCCGTGCCTGGCGCGATCGATGCGATCGCCTTCGAGCCGTACGGGGTCTGCAGCGTGACGGCGACAGGCACCTCGTTCGTGTTCGTCGCGGTCGCGGCGAGCACGACCTTGCCCGCCACGCACCGCGTCTCGACGGTCACTTCCGTGGTGAGTGCGGGCGTCGGCTCGTGCTCCGCCACGAGCGTGAAGTAGCTCGCGGTTTCGGCGGACGAGCCGTTGTTCCCGCCGAGCGCGACGGTCGTGCCGGCCGTGACGTCCTTCGCGAACAGCACGTACGACGCCGCCGACCCGTCGTCAGACTTCGCCCGTAGGTCGGTCTCGACGAACCCCTGCTGCCCGACCCATGCCGGCCACCAGCTCCCGCGGCCCCGGGTGTCGAACGCGACGTAGACGGTCGAATCCCTTTCGACGGTGAACCGCAGGTAGTTCGTCGTGCCTGCGATCAGCTTGTCACCGCTCGCTCCCGGGATCAGCACCGCCCCGGTCAGCGACTCGGGGTACTGCACCAGCTTGTACGTGCGGTCCACATACTGAACCGCACCGACCTCGCCGCGACGGACGGCTTGCAGCTTCGTCGGAGTCTGCACGGTCACGTTGGGGATCACGTCGGCGGGGCCCGCCACGACGTGAACACGGTACGTGCGCGGTTCGCCCGATACCGGAGTCACCACGATCTGCACCGTCGGCTCGGCTGCAGCGGTCCCACCACCACTGACGGAGACCACGGCGGTCGCGGTCGGATTGATCGTCGTAGCGGTGACCGTGGCAGTTGTGATCGCTCGGTTCGCAGGAACAGTGACCGAAATTTCACCTGTCGTCGTGAGTGCTGCGACATCGACCGGGATATCCGAGATGGTCAGCGACGAGAGGGAGGTATCGGCGACAGCGTCGGGGTCCTCGAGCGCGAAGCCCTGGAACGTCGTCGAGCCCACGGTGGCCACGATCTGGTCTGCCGACGCGGTGGTGTAGCTGTCGCGAGAGGCGGTCACGGTGTAGCGGCCTGCGCCGAGTCCGGTCAGTGCATAGAACCCGGCAGCGTTGGTCGTCGCCGTCGGCCCACCATTGATCGAGACGGTGGCGCCGGCAAGCGGAGCACCGTCCTGGTCCTTGACCGTACCCGCGATCTGACCGCTGTCCGATGCCGCGTTCGCGATGTTCAACGTGCCGAGGAAGTCCGACCCCAACGTGTTGTTACACGTCGCGACCTGGCACTTGTCAGTGACCAGACGGTCCTCCCCGTTGATCCGCTCGTAGATGCGGTCCAGGTTGACCGTCGCCCGGTCATCGGAGTTCATCCCCGAAATGTCGACCGGGTAGAAGACGTTGCGCAGCGTGAACTCCATGAACTCCGGCCACGCCGTGTAGTGCGGCGTCGACGTCGGGTACCAGCTCGAATCCTGGCTCGAGCCCTTCCCGTAAGAGAAGAAGAACCATGGATCGACGCGGTTGAACGTCGTCTTCTCCGACGTCTGATTCGCGTAGTACGAGTAGTACACGTTCTCGACGTTGAAGTTCTTCGTGTAGTCCCAGTGGTTCGCGCCCCAGGCCGCCGCGATCAGCGCTGTGTTGTAGCGCGTTACGTAGAGGTTCTTGATCGTGATGTCCTCGATTCGGCCGTTGCCGACCTCGGGGTCGAAACGTGAGTCGCTCACGCCCTGCACGAAGATCGTCGACGTGGACGCCCCGCCGTATTTGTTGGCGACGACGTTGTCGAACTCGACGTCCTTCGTCAGACCGTTCCAGCCGATGACGAACACATTGTCGCTGCAGGCAGCGAAGAAGTCCTGGACGCGCACGTTGCTCGAGGCCTCGACGCTGAACCCATCACCGTTGCTGTCACGCGAGATGACCTTGAGGTTCTTGCTGGTCACGTCCTGGCTGTAGAGGACGGTGACGTTGTGGATGCCGCCGCCCGCGGTGACATCCGTGACGATGACATCCTCGATTGAGACGTTCGATGACTGCACGATGTCGAGGTGGTTGCCCTGAACCTCGTCGTAGGGTCCGGTGTGGTCGGTCCCGATCTTGCTGGGATCTTTTCCGTCGGTGTTGGCGTAACCCACGATGATTCCGGGGCCGACAATCTTGATGTTCTCCGCCTGCTTGGCGAAGGTCGTTGCGCGCAGTACAGCTCCGGGCTCGAAGTAGTAGATGGTGTTGGACTGCAGCCGGTAAAAGTGCGCGGACGGTTCGGTCACGCCTGCGGGAATCGTGACCACGTTGGTGTAGACCCCGCTCGCGGTCGGAACGTCGACCGGCTTGTCACCGAAGATGAATAGCTCCTTGGTGATGTCGCCGTTGGCGCGGAAGATAACTCTGGTGTCGCGGTAGTCGTTCTCGTCTGTCAGAACGAAGGATGCTTCACCCGTGGCCAATGCACTCGACGTGATGCCGTAACGCGCGGGCTCGATGGCGAAGGTGCTGAACCCGGGGTTGTACTTGACACGAACGGTCACTGAACCAGTGAAGGAGAAGTTCGCGACAGCGCGTGACTCCGTCACCCACACGTTCGCCGGCTGGTCGTTGACCCAGACGCTCCAGTCGGAGGTCGTGCCCATGCTCGCAGGGAACGGGTAGATGTTCACTTCACCGCTGTCAGCCGTGGCGGCGGTTGTTGGGTCTGGGGCCGCATGTGCGCTTACCGGGCTGAGGACGCCCGTGACGATGAGTGCGAGCAGGACCAACGCCGCGAGAGCGGCGCGACCGAGTGAACTTCCCTTGGGTCCGGGGAAGGCGAGCGATGCGGCTAGTGCAGCGGCTGGAGGAACGGCGTCAGCCGAGGCTGCCGTGTGTGTGCTGGCGCGTGGGCGCCGGATTCCGAGCTTCATTGCTTCTCCCACTTCATCGTGTTGGCAGAGAGGTCCGGACGGTCGAACGGGTGTTGCGGAGGTCGTGTAGTCGGGTCGGGTGGGCATAGATGAGCGGCATTTCCGTGACAAGGACCGGGGACCGCTGGGGCGCACCACCCGAGGCGATGCTCGAGCAGGTCCTGACAGACATCCGCGTCCCACGGCTGGGCCCTGGACGCCCGCGCACCACGCCGAACGCCGTCGTCGCTGACCGTGCCTACACCAGCGGCAAGTCCCGCCGGATGCTCGCCGCGCGAGGTATCAGGACCGTGATCCCGCAGAAGAAGGACGAGATCGCTGCCCGTCGCCGCAAGGGCTCGGCCGGTGGGGGCCCACCGAAGCTGGACACCGTGACCCACAAGGGCCGCAACGTCGTCGAACGAACCTTCGCCCTGGCCAAGCAGTGGCGCGCCCTGGCCGCCCGGTACGACAAGCTCGCCATCACCTACCGCGACGCCGTCGTCCTGTCAGCCTGCATCACCTGGACCCGCATTTAGGAGACATGCCCTAGACGGCTACACCTGTGGGGCCGGTCGATTGCTCGACTGGCCCCACAGGATCGTGCGCTACTTAGTGGCGTCGATGCTCGATTGAAGCTCGGCGATGAGCTTGGACGCCGCGTCGGCGGGCGTCTGCTTCTCGAACAGTACGTCCTGCAGGTACCGCAGCAGGAGCGAGTCGACCTCGGAGGCTCCGTTCGGGACGATGTCCGGTGCGTCACCGAGCATCGAGGTCAGGGAGTCGGTGTAGTCGACGGCCTTCTTCTCGTCCTCGGTCAGGTCCGCCGAGATGCTCTCGAGGACCTCCGGGTTCGACGGCAGACCGCGCTCGGTGCCCAGCAGCGCCCCTGCCTCGGTGCTGTTGGTCATGAAGTCGACGAACAAGGCTGCCTCGGCGGGGTGCTCGCTCTTGGCCGAGACCGACCAGTACATGCCCGGCTTGAAGTACTGGTACGGGGTGGCGTTGGCGTCGTCCGTGGGCAGCTTGGCGACGGTGAGGTTCGCGCCTCCGGCGGCCTCGGAGTAGGCGGTGAGCTGGGTGACCTGGGAGAAAATCATCGCGGACTTCCCGGTCGCGAAGTCCGTCTGGTCGAGAGAGGCCGCCGCCTGCTCAGCGAACTGCGAGGCCGACTGCGACGCGCCGTCCTTAGTCCAGTCCAGGGCCCGCTGGAAGTACCCCTCCAGGGTCTTCGGGTCCATCACCACATCGCCGCCGGAGAACAGCTCGTCGCCCACCGGACGCGCAGCGAGCTGCAGGGAATACTCGTTGTTCCACGGCGTGATGCCCACCGTCTTGCCGTCGGACTTCTCCGAGACCGACTTTGCGAAGGCGTCGAACTCCTCCCAGGTCCACGTGTCGGTATCGGGGAGCTCAAGGCCGTAGGCGTCAAGCACGTCCTGGTTGACGAGGATGCCGAACGACGTAGTCGAGATCGGCATCCCGTACAGCGTGCCGTCGGACTTCCCCATGTCGAGCACGGCCGGCTCGAGGCCGTCCGTCTTGAGCTGGCTGAGCGAGCCCAGGTCGGCCAGGGCTCCTCGGTCTGCGTAGGAGGCGAGGTAGAGCTGGTCCATCTGGATGACGTCGGGCGAGTTCCCGCCTGCGGTCGAGGTCGCCAGCTTGTCCCAGTACCCGGACCAGTCGGTGAACTCGCCGGTCACGTGGATGTTGGGGTACTTCGTCTCGAAGGCGTCGATGGCGTCCTGGGTGCGCTCGAGGCGCGCGTCGGCGCCCCACCAGGTGACTCGCAGGTCGACCTCGCCGTCGCTCAGCTCGGTGCTACCGCCGCCGTTCTCCGCCGTGCCGCATGCCGCCAGGCCGAGGGTCACCGCCAGGGTGCCGACTACTGCCGCCGCACGCACGGACCACGTTGTCGTACGCATGTGTGTCACTTTCTCTAGGGTGCCGTCGCCGGCAGGAGGGTTACTTGCCGCCGGTCGTGGCGATGCCGCGGACCAGGTACTTCTGGCCGAGAGCGAACGCCACGATGAGCGGGAGGACCGACACGACGCTCATGGCGAACATCGAGCCGTAGGAGGACTGGGACTGCGCATCCACGAACGAGCGCAGCGCGACCGGAACCGTGTAGAGGTTGGGGTCCGTGAGGTAGATCAGCTGGCTGAAGAAGTCGTTCCACGTCCAGATGAAGGTGAAGATCGCCGTCGTCGCCAGGGCCGGGGTCATCAGCGGCAGCAAGATCTGTACGAAGATCCGGCCGTGCCCGGCTCCGTCGATGCGGGCCGCCTCGTCCAGTTCCTTCGGCAGGCCGCGGATGAACTGGATCATGAGGAACACGAAGAAGCCGTCGGTCGCGAGGAACTTCGGCACGATCAGCGGCCAGACGGTGTTGATCAGGTCGGCCTGCGCCCAGATGACGTACTGGGGCACGATCACGACGTGGATCGGGATCATGATCATCAGCAGCATGACCACGAACGCCGGCTTCTGGAACCGGAACCGCAGGCGGGCGAAGGCATAGGCGGCCATCGAGCAGGACACGAGGTTGCCGATGATCGCCCCGGCCACGACCAGCGCCGAGTTGAGCAGGTAGGTGCTGAACGGTGCGCCGAGCGCGTTCCACCCATCCGTGTAGTTGGAGATCTCGAACGTGTTCAGCACCAGCGAGGGGTTGCCGAAGATGGTGCCGTCCGGCCGTAGGGAGCTGACGATCATCCACAGCACGGGGTAGAGGGCCACCGCGACCGCGGCGATCATCAGGGCGTGACGCACCACGCGCAGGACACGGGTGCGCACACTGGGTTTTTCGTGCCTGATCCGCTGAGGGGACGTTCCGGGCGGAACGGCCGGCGCAGCGGTGATGGTCTCAGTCGTCATAGTGCACCCAATACTTCGAAGCCCAGAAGTTGATGAGAGTGAAGGCGCCGACGATGACCACCAGCAGCCAGGCCAGCGCGGACGCGTACCCCATGCGGAAGGCGCCGAAGCCTTCCTGGTAGAGGTAAAGCGTGTAGAACAGGGTCGAGTCGCTCGGTCCGCCGGTCCCGCCCGAGACGACGAACGCCTGCGTGAACGCCTGGAACGAGTTGATGATCGCGAGCACCAGGTTGAAGAAGATGATCGGCGTCAGCAGCGGCAGCGTGATGGACCGGAACTGGCGCCACGGCGTCGCACCGTCGGTGGAGGACGCCTCGTAGAACTCGCGCGGGATCTGCCGGAGACCGGCCAGGAAGATCACCATCGGCGACCCGAAGGTCCAGATGTGCAGCAGGATGATCGTCCACAGTGCCGTGTCAGGGTCCGCGATCCACGATGTCGTCGAGTCGATGCCGATGGCGCCGAGCAGGCCGTTGAAGAGTCCGGTCTGGCCGAAGATGAGCCGCCAGAGCACGGCGATCGCGACGCTCGAGCCCAGCATCGACGGCAAGTAGAACGCCGAGCGGTAGAACGCCAGGCCGCGCATCCCGCGGTCCAGGACGACCGCGAGCAGGAGCGCGACGGCCAGCTGGCCCGGGACGCTGACGAACACGTAAGTGAACGTCACCCGCAGCGACTGGTGCAGGCGCTCGTCGCCGAGCATGCGGGTGAAGTTGTCCAACCCGACGAAGCTCGGGTCCTGCAGCAGGTTGTAGTCGGTGAACGACAGATACAGCGACGCCA
The DNA here is from genome assembly GCF_042802395.1 of Promicromonospora sp. NPDC057488. Taxonomy (NCBI): domain Bacteria; kingdom Bacillati; phylum Actinomycetota; class Actinomycetes; order Micrococcales; family Promicromonosporaceae; genus Promicromonospora; species Promicromonospora sp. NPDC057488. Next base: position 84,912 of record NZ_JBHVEG010000002.1, on the reverse strand, counting down.
GCAGCGGCGCGATCATCAGCACCACGGCACCCACCAGCCATGGCCCGAGGAAGACCAGCGCGGCCTTGTTGTCCGGGGTCTCCTGTTTGACCCGTGGTCCCGTTCTGCGGCGGGTCACCTGTTGCAGCTCTGCAAGGCTCACGGCCCTCACTCCTTCCGCACCCTCGCGCGAAGCTCCGGCGGCTCTCGCCGCTCCGCCACCCGGATCTTCCCGAGCGACTAGCCGCAATCGTGACAACGGTTCCAGAAGTTGTCAACGTCTGGTTAGACTCCCGATGCCCAGGCAATGTCCTCGGGAATCCGCAGCAGGCCCTCCGAACAGGCCGCCCGGCCATAGGCGGGGCGACACGACACGACTGGATAACGGTTCCACAGTGATACGGGGCGGCGAACACACCAATGGAGGCGCCATGAGCAGGGGTTATGTCCAGGACGAGCGCGCGGGTGGGGTCGTCGTCTCCGAGTCCGGCGGACAGGTCCGGGTCGCCGTCTCAGCGAGTGAGGCTGCTGCGGTACAGCGTGCCGTCAAGAACCTCGCCGGAGACCTGCACGCCATCACCGGATCTGCCGTCGCGATCGCCCACGGCGCCTCCGCAGACGTCGGGGCGAACGTAGTCGTCGGAACCATCGGCGCGTCCCCTCTCATCGACGCCGCTGTCGCTGCCGGCATCCTCGACCTGTCCGGCCTGCGCGACGAAGACGGGCGACTGCGCTGGGAGGGGTTCGCCATCACCGCGGTCGGCGAGACCGTCTACGTCGCCGGCGCCGACCAGCGCGGCACCGTGTTCGGCGTGTACGACCTGTGCGAGGCAATCGGCGTGTCTCCGTGGGCCTGGTGGGGCGACGTCCCGGTCCGGCGACGTCCGCACGTCACCGTCACCCGCGGGACGACGTACTGCGACTGGCCGGGCGTGCGCTACCGCGGCATCTTCCTCAACGACGAGGAGGAGCTCGAGGCATGGGCCCGCGCCCACCTCGGCGAAGACACGATCGGACCCGCGACTTACGAGCGCGTGCTCGAACTGCTGCTGCGCCTCAAGGGCAACTACCTGTGGCCGGCGATGCACGTCAGCGCCTTCAACGACGACCCCGCCAACGGACGGCTCGCGCACGAGATGGGCGTGATCGTCGGCACGAGCCACTGCGACATGCTCCTGCGCAGCAACGAGCACGAATGGCGCCCCTGGTCGGCACGCCAGTCCGAGGACGTGCAGTACGACTACTCGATCCCGGGCCGCAACCGCGAGCTGGTCCAGGAGTACTGGCGCGGCAGCATCCACCAGAACCGCGACTACGAGGTCACCTGGACCGTCGGGATGCGCGGGATCCACGACTACGGGTTCCGCACGTCCGTGATCGACGCCGACGAGCACATGTCCGACGCCGAGAAGGACCGGGCGCGGGTCGCCCTGCTCGGCACGGTGATCGCCGACCAGCGAGGCCTGCTCGCAAGCGAGCTCGGCGCACCGGCCGAGACCGTGCCCCAGATCTTCATCCCGTACAAGGAGGTCCTGCCCCTGTACGACGCGGGACTAGATGTCCCGGACGACGTCACCATCGTGTGGGCGAACGACAACTTCGGCTACGTCCGGCGCTTCCCCTCCGGCGAAGAGCTGCACCGCTCCGGCGGGCACGGCCTGTACTACCACTCCTCGTACTGGTCCATGCCGCCACGGTCCTACCTCGCCACCTCGTCCACGCCCCTGGCCCTGATGCGTCAGGAGCTCACTAAGTCCTGGGAGCGCGGCATCCGGCGACTGTGGGTCAACAACGTCGGCGGGCTCAAGCCCCTGGAGGTGGAGACCGAGTACTTCCTGCGCTGCGCCTGGGAGGCCGGGAAGGAGACCACGACCGGCGACGTGGTCGGGTTCGTCGAGCAGTGGGTCGACAAGACCTTCACCGGCGGGCACGGCAAGCAGGTCGGGCCGCTGTACGCGGCCTACTACCAGCTCAACAACCAGCGCAAGCTCGAGCACCTCGACGCAGGCGCCTTCGCGCAGACCAGCTACGGGGACGAGGCCGGCAGGCGGCTGGCGGCGCTGCGCGGCCTGTACGAGGAGGCAAACGAGATCCACGCGTCCCTCCCGGCCGACGAGCAGGACGCGTTCTTTCAGCTGATCGCCGTGAAGATCCACCTCGCCTACCTCGTGTCAGGGCAGTTCCTGCATGCCGACCGCAGCACCCTCGCCCACCAGCAGGGCAAAGCGGCCGCCGCCGACCGCCACCTGGACCGCTCCAGAGAGTACGAAGCCCACAAGCGAGCCCTCCTGCACTTCTACGACACGACGATGTCCGGTGGTCGCTGGCGCCACATCTTCACGCCCGAGAGCTTCCCGCCACCCGCGATGGCCCTCCACCCGGCCGCACGCCCCGCGCTAAGGATCGGCTCCGCACCAGGTCTGGGCGTCCTCACCTACGACGACGGACCCCTCCCGCGGGACCGGCCGCGGCTGCGGTTCGCCCCCTACGGCACGACCTCCCGGTGGATCGAGGTCTTCACCACCGGCAGCCCCACCCGGTTCACCATCGACGCCGACCCCTGGATCGAGCTCGGCGTCGCCTCCGGCACGGTCGACACGGAGCAGCGCATCGAGGTCCGCGTGCCGGAACTGCACACCAGTGCCGGACGCCACGGCACCATCACCGTCACCGACCCCGACTCGGGCACGATCATCAAGATCAGCGTCGACGTCGCCCCCGTCCGTCCCGTCGACCCGCAGTTCGTCGGTGCCGTCGAGTCTGACGGGTACGTCTGTCTCGACCCGGCGCAGCCGGACAGGCGCCGCCCGGGTTCCTCATCCTCCTGGGACGACGTGCCTCACCTCGGGCGCTACGGCAACGCCCTCACCGTCGCGAGACGCACGGGCCCGGCACCAGACGCGCCGAACTCCGAGGACGCCGTGCTCGAGTACGACATCGTCCTCGCCACCGCGGGGGCGCACCTGGCCGAGCTCCACCGTCTCCCGACGCTCGACTCGACCGGCCGCATCCGCCTCGGCCTCAGCATCGACGACATGCCGCCGGTCGTGGTCGAGTCACCCACCACGGACGAGTACCGCGGGGCCTGGACGTCCGCCGTGCTCGACAACGTCGAACGACTCCTAGTGCGGCTGCCCTACCTCCCGGCCGGGCGGCACACCCTGCGGCTGCACGCCATGGACCGCGACATGGCCCTGTCCAAGATCGTCGTCTACACCCGCACCCGACAGGAGACGAACCTCGGTCCAGGGTTCAGCCACCACACCTCACGCCCACAGCCCGCCATCGCCGACCCGGGCGTCACTGTGGACAGCGACGACCGCCTGATCGCCACAACGCGCACGATCTACCGGACCGACCCGACCCGAGTCCCCCTGCCGCCCGTGGTGTACGCCGGTCCTGGGTTCTGGGACGGCGACACGACGTTCAAGCGAAACCTTGTTGAGACGCAGGGTCGCCTGGGCAAGCCCCGCCTATGGACGATGGCGGACGGCTCCAAGGACGTCGTCGCCCGTCTCGGAACGGGGGCGATCAAGGAGGTCGACGGTGTCCTCGCCCTCGAGACCGAGGACGCACTGACCCAGGACGAGCGCGCGTGGATGACGCCCAGCCTTGACCCCGTCCCCGTGGCCTGGACCCACACCCAGTCCGAGACGGACGCCGGAACCGGCCTGGCGATGCACGTCGCCGAACGCGGCGGTCGATGGGACGACCCGACCACGGCGCCGGGTCTGCACTACGCGCTCCAGGTCACCCGCCCCGGCATCTACCGTGCCTGGCTCCTGGTGAAGTTCGACAGCACCGACGACGACTCATGCGTCCTCGCGATCGACGGGACGCCCCAGCCGATCGACCAGCAACACTCCGGCGGCGACCTCTACAGCTTCGGGACGCAGCAGATCTGGTTCTGGACCCTGCTGTCCGACGTTGTCCTGACCGAAGGCCACCACGTGCTGTCAATCCTGGCCCGCAAGTCAGGACTGCGCATCGACCGCATCTACCTGAGCACCGGCGACGAGCTCCCTCCCGCGGATGCCGCCTGGACCCCCAGTCCTCGCAACCACCTCTGAAGGACACCCATGACCAGCAGCAGAGCCCCCGAACACCTCGTGTTCGTCGGGGACCGCGAGAACGCCTCGCAGTGGCCTGCGAGCTAGAGCGCCCCCTCGGTGCGCAGCAACAGGGCGAGCGCCCAGTCCTGGTCGTTGGCCAGCGGGTCGGGGCCATGAGCGGGACGGCCGTCGACGCAGCTGGGCATGATGAAGGCGCTGGTCGCACCGCCGTCGGGCGTGAAGTCCACGAGGTTGGCGGCAAATATCGCGGCGGCAGCTGCCTGGTTCTCGTCGTCGCGCAGCGCGGCGGGCAGCTGCCGCAGCGCGATGGCGGAGAGCACGCTCCAGTAGTGCGGGAAGGTGTCGCCCCACTGCCGGTCGAGGCCGAACCAGTACCCGTCCCAGTGGCGTATGCCGATGTCCCGCAGCCGGACGTGCGGCTGCGGGCCGCCGAAGGCGCGCAGCCAGCGCAAGGACGTGCGCAGCGCGGTGAGCAGCACCGGGTCGGGCGCCAGCTCGTACGCCGTCGCGAGAAGACTGACCAGGGGCGCCACCATCGACTGCTCGTACGCGACCTCGTGCGACGGCAGGCCGGCGCCGCGACGCGCGAATCCGTGAGCGTGCTCGACCAGTGCCTTTCGCAGTGCGTCGGCACGATCGCTCTCACCCACGCCGTCGAGCGCGGAGGCCACCGCGACGATCACCTCCGGGTGCCCGATGGACAGGTGGTCCGCGACGCCGAGCTCGTAGCTCGCCTCGAGGAGGCGCGCTGCCTGTTCGAGATCCGCGTGAGCCTCGTAGAGCGCGTGCTGGGTCGCGAAGAAATGCGCCACCCAGGGGGTGTTGTACAGGCGCAGGGTGCCGTCGTCATGGCCACTGCCGCGCCGCACCGACCCGTCCGACCGCACGAGGTGCTCCCGGACGAACGTCGCGTAGCCGGCGAGCGCCTCGTCCAGCTCGTCACGATCGCCCCAGCCCCGCAGACGTGCCTGTTGCAGCAGCACGGCCATCCCGATGCGCTCGGCGCCATCCGCCCAGTCCGACCAGGCGTTCCGGGTCTGCCTCAGTCCGGTGCGCGTGTCCACCGGCACGAGGGCGAAGCGCCCTGTGCCCGCGCGCTCGGTCGGGCGGTGCTCGTCGAGGATCCGTCGAACCCGCGCCTCGACCAGCTCTCGGACCGGCGAGAGGGCCGCGACCGCCGTCCGGCTGCGCCGCCCGTCGCGCTCGAGCTCGATGTGGCGCACCCCGTGACCGACACCGCGCTCCCCCACCACGTCGGGGCTCTCGATGACGCGCGCACCCGGCGCGACGTCGATCGTCGGCAACGCTCCGCCCGCCGTCAGGGCGGGGATCGATGCCGGCGCAGCGGTGGCGGCGAGGAACTCGTCGCGCGAGTCGTACCAGCCGGTGCGCCAGGCCAGCGTGTAGCCCTCTCCGGGGCCGAGGTCGATCACCGGCTGGCCGCCGAACGCGCCCGGGTTGCGCGCGTGGTCGGTGGGATGCACCAGCAGATGTCCTCGGCTGTTCGACGAGATGTCCTTGTTGCGGGACTCCACCGAGTACGCCCATAACGCGCCCTCGGTCACGACCGTACCCAGCAGCGGAGGGGTCCCGGACATCGGCTCGGCCAGCACCCATGCCCACGAGCCGCCGGTGAAGAGGTGTGCGTGGCAGCTGCGCGCCAGGGCGCCCGCGGCGTCGTCGTACAGGTCCCGGACCGGGACGTTCAACGCGAGCGACGTCACCTGCAGCGGCGCGTCCCCGGCGTTCGTCCAGGTATAGGTCTCGGTGTAGTGGTCGCTGGTGACCCGCCGCTCGACGTCGAGACGCAGTGCCGGCAACGGTCGGTGCGTGACGACGACGCCGTCGGCCTCTCGGCGCACACTGCTCGGCGCCTGCCACCGTCCCGACCCGGCAGACGTGACGACGAACCCGCTTCCCCAGGCGTGCTCGGGGCCGTGCCACGGCTCCGAGGCCGAGTCCAGCAGGTAGCGCCGGTCGGCGTCGATGTCGTTGCCGAACGCCTCTGGGGCCCCGTCATCTCCCAGGATGACGTACCCGCCGCCGAAGTCGTGCCGCTTGTTCACAGGGGCCCTTTCGATCATCGTCGATACGAATCGACGATGATGCTATACCTAGGCCCTGGCCTGTTGGCAAGTGTGGTTTCCCCGAGCGAACTGGTCGGACGGCCGCCTCGAGGGCAGTCCCGTCCGAACGGCTACGAGGTCGGAGGCTCGATCACCGTGTGGACGACAGTGCTGGCACGCCGGGTCACCGGGCGCGGCCGCACGACGTGGGCCAGATCGCCTTGCCACTCCTCGTCGGCGAGCTGTTCGAACACCACCGCCATCGCGCTGCGCGACGTGTCGCGAGGTTCCGGCGACACGTTGGTGACAGGCACGCGAAAGCTCTCGGCGACGTTGTCCGTGCACTGCCCCACCAGGGAGACGTCACGGCCCACCTGCAGGCCACGAACCGTCGCCGCTTCCGCCACGATGCCGATCGCCTGGGGGGTTCGTGCGATGACGCCCAGCCGGCCACCGTCGTCTGCCTTGGCGAAGAGATCGCCAGGCAGGACGTCGAAGCGCATCGGGGCGGATCGAGTCGGGCGGACCACGTCGAGCGACAGGCCGCCTTGTGCCACGGTCTCGGCCACGCCGGCGTGGAACGCCGACACGAAGTGGAAGCCCTGCTCCTGCTGCTGGGTCACCTCGCTCACGAGAACGATGTTCCTGTGGCCCGTGTCGACGAGTTCGCGAGCGAGCAGCTCGCCCGCCTTCCGGGAGTCGAAGTCCACCCAGGCGAGCCCGTGGCTGTCGTCCGGCGTACCGATCAGCACGACCGGCAGCCCGAGACCGGCCGCTGTCTCCACGCGCGGATCACCACCACGGATGTCCATCAGCACGACCGCGTCGCAGATCGACCGCTTCGCCAGCCGGACCAGCCCGTCCGCGCCCTCGTCACCGGTCACCAGGACCACGTCGTAGTCCCGGCGCCGCGCTTCCTCGACCACCGTGTCGATGTACGGCACGGTGTCGGCGACGTCGGTCTGCTCCGACAGGCGCACCACCAGAGCGACGACGTTCGTACGCCGGCCCCGCAGTGCCCGCGCGCCGGCGTTCGGCTGGAACCGGAGCTGCCGCATAGCGTCCTCGACCCGGCGACGCGTCTCGGCCGAGATCGGCCGCTTGCCCGTCAGGACGTACGAGACCGTGCTCTGCGAGACGCCCGCGAGCGCCGCGACGTCCTTGCTGGTCGGCCGGCTGCGAGCCCGGTCCTTCGCCATGGCAGCGAGCCTAGCCGGTAGCGAGCGACAGGGTGCCGTGCGCACCTTGGTCGTTGAATCGACTCCCCAGCGGAGGCTGAGCCCACCTACCGCAGGCCACCGTACCGGCTTCTTCGTCCACGCGGCCGCTTTCACGTCTCCTTGCTCGCGGCGGCATGGGGAACCTCCGTTGATGTGTGGGCGGGTTCGCCACTCGCGCCGTCACAAGCGTGGTCAGCGGAGTATGGCACCGATGCCTCGTGCGGAGCTTGCCCCGCTCAAGGAGCATCGATTCGCTACCTCGCCGGGCGACCCCGATCAGTCGCCTGCCGCGAGCGCCTCAGTTACCCCTTGCAAGGCGGTGTGACGTGATGGTCGCGGCGCTGGTCGCTATCGGCTCCGAGGCTCTGAGCGGTTCGTCATCACGACCAATGTGACCGACCTCTCGGTCAGATCCACGATCGCTCCCCGTGCTGCTACGCGAAGAGCCGGTCGGTACTGTCAGGCGGGCGGCCCGTCGCGAGCATTCGGAGGTCGGACACTGCTGACTTCGGTGTCCGGGCGGACACGCACGAAACGCAGAAGATGGCGAAAGTTCTGCCCGTCCCATCCAACGTCAGCCCTGACCTCGACAACGACCGGCTCGACGAGAGTCAGGTCCACGACGTCGCTTCGCGCCGTGTTGAACCGTGAGAACGCCGTGCGCAGCACCTGAGCCGGCCACGGATGGTCGGCCCTCGGGGATTCGAGCCACGGCGCCAGGGCACGGCTCCCTGAAGTGGAAAGTGGCGCGGTCCGCCCGACGATCTTGAGGGTTCCGTCGATCGGCAGGCCCGCTACGACTTCCTGCGGGGAGGATCGTCGGCCGATCACTGCAGCGCAGATGACGTCGACGGTGTCGCGGTGTTTGACCTTCAGCCAGTCGCGTCGCCCTGTCGGGTACGGCTGTGTCCCGCCCTTGATGATGAGGCCTTCGATCCCAACGACCGGGTAGGTCTCGAACCATTCTGTCGCGACGTCGGGGTCGGCCGTGACCAGGGATAGGTTCAGTGGTGGTCTCCAGCCGGCGGCCAGCCGGTCCAGGAGCGCGCGCCGGTCGTCGAATGGCAGGTGTCGCAGGTCCCTGCTGTCGTGCGCGAGGATGTCGAACGCGACGTAGGAGGCAGGGTGACCGGCGGCATGGGCAGCCGCCGTACGGGGGCCTCGGCCCATCCGGGTCTGCAGCGCTCCGAAGTCCAGGTGCCCGGCCGTCCAGATGACCGCCTCGCCGTCGAGCACCGTTCCCGGTGGGAGCTGATCGTCGCAGGCCGCGGCGAGCTCGGGGAACGTCGCCGAGAGATCGGTGCCACGGCGGGACCACAGGCTCGTCCCGTGCAGATCGCGTGTGGCGACAACGCGGAAGCCGTCCCACTTCGGTTCGAACCTGCATCCTCCAGGCAGGGCTCCGGGGTACGGGATCCGGTCGACCGCACGAGCAAGAGCCACCTGAACGGGACCAGCCAGCCCGGAGGGCAGCGCCGCTGACATCCTCTAACGGTCACCCCGTACCGACGATGGCGCACACCGATGCGGACGAGCCGCCGGCCCGGGGGGGGCGATCGCTAGCACGGTAATTGGTCTCGGATGGCCTTTTCTGCGCACCGCCGGATGGGGACAGCAACTTCAGGAAACTCGCCACTCTCAACGTGGTGGAGGTACTTCGATGCGGCAGTCAGCGTGGCCACTGCTCCGGTGTAGGTGCCTAGCACGTCAGCAAATTCGGTCTGCACCCTGTCAGCGACCGTTGGTTGGAGGATCGCGGAGCACAGAAGATGTGCGGCGTCGTAGCCGGCGGGTGCCCATCCCCAGTTCTCCCAGTCCAGGATGACCAGCTCGGGTGCGGTGAGGTTGCCGAAGTGCAGGTCGCCGTGAGACATAGCCATCTCGACGCGATCGGGGTCGATCCTGACCCCGAACAAGGCCAGGAAGTAGTTCTGGAAGGAATCCTCGCGAGGGTCGGCTGCCACGCGTTTGGTCGTGTTGATGTGCCGCAGCGGCGCCAGAGCGCTGTGGACGGCGTGCCACCAGGAGTCCGGCAGGTCGACGTCGTGGTCGAGAACGAGTCCTGTGCCGATCGCCTGCTGGCTGACGTAGGTGAGCAGGTCGGCGCGCACGACCAAACCGTCGTCGGTCCAGACGACCGAACGTAGGTGGCGCGGCATCGGGATGCCGTCGAAGGGCTCGTCCGTCGCCGTGGCAATGCCGTCCCACATCGTGTCCGCCTCGGTCCATCGCGGCCGTTCCGTGGTGAGCCTGAGCCAGGCCGACCCGGACACGGGTGCGGCGATGGTGCGGTCGTAGAGCCCGTGCACGGCCACGCCCGCGATCGTCACGTCGAGGCGGTCGGCTGCCTCGGCGAGGTAGGTGGCGAGTTGGTCGCGGTGCTCGGTGGTCATATGCCTCTCCGTGCGGGCGTCGATAGCCTGCTGGGGTGTTGATCGAGCTGATCGAGCGGGTGGGAACGGCCACCGGGCTGGCAACTGATCGAAGCGTGTGTGCCGGCCGCGCGTAACACGGCCGCGTGTCGCCCGAATCCAGGAACAACCCCCTGGACATCGCGCCTAGACCTTGGAGCGCTCGCTCGCGGGACCGCTTCACGGCGTTGTTCATTCGCTCCTTCGAGTCACGGCGGCAAGGTTGCTGTGGAGGTGGTCGATCGAGGTAGTTCCGGGGATCGGCAGAACCGCAGGCGACTGGCTGAGGAGCCAGGTGATGGCCCCGGTTGCGCCGCCGCCGCGAGCGAGTGTTCCGGCGCCAAGCGGGGCGTAGGGCACGAACGCCAAACCTTGCTCGGTGCAGTAATCCAGGACGCCTCGGTCCCCCTCAAGCTGATTGAACTTGTTCTGCACAGCGGCGATCGGGGTGATCTCTCGGGCGGCCTCGACCTGGGCGGCGGTCACCTTGGAGATGCCGATGTGCCGGATCTTGCCCTCGTCCCGGAGTACGGCGAGCTCGCCGAGCTGATCAGCCAGCGGCACGAGAGGGTCGATGGGTGCAGGTAGTACAGGTCGATCCGGTCCAAGGCGAGGCGGCGTAGGCTCATCTCGACGCACTGGCGCAGGTACTCGGGTCGTCCGACGGGCGCCCACCGGTTGGGCCCCTGACGAGTCATGCCGCCCTTCGTCGCGATAGCAAGGCCGTTCGGGTAGGGGTGCAGGGCCTTGCAGATGATGCGTTCGCTGGTCTGGGGCCCGTAGGCGTCAGCTGTGTCGATATGGGTGACGCCGAGGTCGACCGCTTCGCGCAGGACAGCCTTCGCGGCGTCCATGTCAGTGGGATGGAACCAGTGGCCCGGGCCCGTGATCTGCATGGCGCCGTACCCGATCCGGCGTACGGGCATGTCCCCACCGATGCGGAACGTCCCGCCCAACTCGGCGGACGGCAGTGCGGTGCTGGTCATGACGCTGCCTGTAGGCCGTGCGCGAACTCCAGCACCGTCGCCGCCGCAAGCTCGGCTACAGAGGCCGCGTCCATCGTGGTCGTGTCGATGTGCTCGACCCGTGCGTTCGTCCGGGATAGCCGATCGGAGGCGTCGAGGAAATAGGCCACCTCGTTGGCGGTCGCATTTGGATGGTCCTGGTAGCGATTGTGCGCTCCGCGCTGGGTAAGACGGGTTCGGACGACGTCGGGTGAGCCCGTCAGCAGGATCGTCATGTCGGCTTCGAGGACCGGGGTGTTGATGGTGTCCAGGAATGCGACGTCGACGCCGTCGTGGCGTTGCATGGCCATTCCGGATGCGGTGTAGCGGTCGGTGACCACGTTCTGTCCTGCCGCTAGTCGGGGCGCGATCTCGGTGGTGGCCTGGTGGTAGCGGTCGGCGGCGTACAGGCAGGCCAGGGCATGGCCGGCGACGGTCTGGGTCAGCTCGCGCGCCAGGGTACCGACCGGTCCGGTAGAGGGCTGGGTGGTCTGATGGACGTCGTGGCCCGCTCCGCGCAGGTGCGCGCTCAGGTTGGTGCACAGGGTGGACTTGCCGACGCCGGACGGGCCGTCGACGGCGATCAGCAGGCCTGCATGGCGTGGGTTGAGGGCGGTCATAGGTCGAACAGCGTGGCGTCGGCGGGGGCCGCAGTCTGCCGCTGGGAGGACGAACCCATCGCGCCTTCTTGCTGCAGCACTGCGAGGGTTGTACCCGGCGTGAGCTTGGCGAGCTGCACGAACAGCCGCGCGGTGACGGTCGCGTCGTAGTCGGCCCGGTGCGCTCGCATACCGGGAGGCAGCCCGTCGGCAAGGTGGCGATGCTCTACCAGCGCGCCCAGACCATAAGAAGGCAGGTCAAAGGCGCGCCGTGCCAGCTTCAGCGTGTCGAGCGCGAGCGACGGCTCCCAGCCGGGCAGTGATCGACGCAAGACATCGATGTCGACGTGCACCCCGTGCCCTACCGGAATCGCGCTCCCCAGTGCTGCTCGGATCTCCCCTGCCACCTCGCCGACAGCGGGCGCCTGGGCGACGTCGTCGTTGCTGATGCCGTGGACCTTGCGAGCTTGCCAGGAGATCGGTGTCGGTGGGCGAAGCAGCCACGTCTGGGCTTCCTCGACCTGCCCCCCACGGACCGGCACTACGGCCACCTCGACGAGCTCGGGTGGCCGTGCGCCGTTGCCTTCGACGTCGACCACGACGTAGTCGGCCTCGTCCCAGACCATGCTTGTACTCATGCGGGCGTCTCCTCGCTCGGAACCCACCCGATGTCCGCGCGCCCGTGCAGGCGAAGCTTGTGCGGGTGGCGCGTGTCGTGGAACTGGAACCCGAGGCCGTGCTGGAGGAAGTACCGCGGCGATTCGTCCAGGCCAGCGACCAGCACCGCGCGTTCGGTGATGTCTACGATCTCGACATCCTTCCTGCCCGGTAGCCGGCGCGCGAGGTCTCGGACAGCGTCCTCCGTTGGGACCTTGTGGTGCTGTGCGCACAGGGCCAGCTGCTTGACCGGGCAGATGTCGCACAGTTCCCGCACGCCATAGTGGCCGTTGTAGTCCGGCACGTCGTGGGCGAACGAGACCGAGCAGCTGGTCTTGCGGAAGAGCGGCCCGCCGGCGCCGTTCGCGAACGCTTCCAGGACCCGACGTTCCAAGGTCTCGGGGACGATCTTGCGACGCGCGGTGTCCTCGTACGGTTCCGGGATCTTGTTGGCCTTGTAGTAGTCCGCGATCTCGTCCCGGTAGAACAGTCCGGTGAACACGGTGCCGTGTGCGTGGTGGGACAGCTCGACGGCTTTGTCCATGTGCTGGGGCGTGTCATTCAGGCCGGGCACCAACGGTCGCCAGTACAGGATCACGCGGTATCGGTCGGCGTGCGCGTAGAGGATCTTGAGCGACTTCTCCGCGATCTCGCTGTTTACCGGCTCGATCCGCTTGTCGCTGATCCCGGAGTAGGTCACCAGGATTGTGACCCGGATGTTGGTCAGCCGGTTGAGTCGATCGCAGTCGTCTGGATCGACGCGGTACCGGGTGATCACCAGGACGTGGTTGGTCAGGCCTCGGGAGTCCAGGTCCTCCAGGACCGCGAACAGGTGCTCCTTGACCCTCGGCAAGAACGGATCGGTCGCCCGGTTGAAAATCTGGACTGGCGTGTGATGCGCCTGGAAGTAGGGGTGCTCGACCAGTTGGCGTACCGCCTCGTAGTCGGGCATCAGGGCCCGAGGCTGGTTCATCTCCCACACGCCGTAGGTGTGACGGATGCAGTACGCACAGTCCAGGGGACAGCCTTGGATGTGGTTGAGCGACAGCCCGGACTTGCGGTAGTCCACGACGCTGCGCGCTGCCTCCGGCAACTGGGCGATCTGGTCAGGGGTGAGCAGCGGGACGGTGATCGGCACTAGAGCCTCCATGGGAGAGGTCAACGAGGTGCGAACTAGCCCCTTCTCGATCAGCAAGAGGACTGGTCAAATCCTGAAACGGCTCGTCCTCGTCGGGCAGGGCATTCTGGACGGCCGCATCCGGCAGTCTGAGGCAGGCAGGCGGGGTCTCGTTGTCGGCGGGGAGACACGCCGACCAAGGCCCAAGGCGGGTCTCAAGGCGATCCCGCGACTTGGTCGGGAAGTACAGAATCGTCGCCGGCCTGGAGGCGTCACCAACTTGCCATCTGCTGTCTGGCAAGTAGTAGACGGTGGCAGTCACTCGACCCATCCCGTCGCAAGAACCGCGTCCACGCCCGAGACAGGGGCTGCTCGGCTGCGAAGGGCTTGGAACACCAGACGTGTTCCAAACTTCCCGTACATGAATTCACGATCATCTGGTTCAGGCAGGGTTCTGCTCGTGCGTGATACCGCGTCAGCAGCCGCGCCGACGCGGTGGGTCAGCAAGGAAGCGCGAGCGTTGAGCGGCGCGAAGTCCTCGGCGTCGCGTGCCGCGCGGAGCACCGTCAGGTACATGCCGCCAGTTCCGGCGTACAGGTCCGGCTCGGTGAGAGAGTCGAGCTGGGAACGGGTCAAGCAGGACGCGATGGCTCCTTCGGCCGCCCGGCGGCCAAGCGGATCTCCGAGAGCGATGGCAGCCATCTGCAGTGCCCTGCCGATGCCAGGAGTGCCGTGCGCCCAGGTAGGTGTCGGCGGGTGCTGCTGAGTACGTCCGGTCCGCAGTTCCTCCAGGGTCAACCGATGGGGCCACCACACCACCCCTCCCCTGGCATGCTGCCGCCACCGGACGTACCAGCCCGTGATCTGCCGAATCGCTGCGTCTTGGCCAGGCACCGTGCACCTTGCCTGGCTTGCAGCAGCTAGTAGAGAGAGAATTCCGGCGCCGCCAAGCGCCACACCGAAGTCTGCATACCCCCAGGCTGCGTCCGCCCGTCGTTTGCCGGGCACGGGCACAGACGTTCCGCGCCGGGGCTTGCTCCACCAACCTGGCACGAGGACGTCGTCCAGGACGCGGTCTCGCGTGCGGTGCACGAGGTACGTCAGGACGCGCGACAGCATCTCGTTCAAGGCTTCAGCATGCTGTCCGCCGAGTTCCCCACGCGCATGCACGGTGCGGCGCAACAACACGAGCGCCAGTCCCGTCAGCCCAGTCATGAGATCGAACTCGTCACTGCTCGCTGCATCCCCGTTGCGAGAGCGGGCCGCAGCGTCGAAGAGCCGGCGGCCGGTCAGCGCAATCAGCAGCTCGTCCAGCTCGGTGAGCTGTCGAGCCCAGCGCATCCGTCCCGCGGCACCGGTCGAGTCCATGACGAACGTAAGCGCCGGCACTCCGCGAAAGAGGCTTGCTCGTGCCGAGTCGTCCAGCGGCACGGACGTCACGGCAAGTAGCGAGTCGATCACCTCGTCCCAGGATCCCTGGCTCGTCAGGGCCAGCTCGACCGCCAGGAGGGTTCGGGCAAGTTCTCCGTCCGCTAGAGACTGCGGGTCGGTCGAAGGCAGCGCGTTTGGACTTTGCGGGCATGGAGGGTGCGTGCCCATAGGGGTATCTCCAGGATGTCGTGGCCCGGTCGGTGACGATTTTCCGGCACGTCACCGACCAGGTGTTGAGGGGGCGGTACCACCGACATGCGGTGAGCACGGCAGGTTTGACAGAGGCGCGGCTAGTGGGCCGTCTTGATGGGGAGCGCGTCGCCTGTCCATACCTCACAGGTCCTTAGCCGCTGCTGTTCTGTGTCCAGGCGCGCCCGCGCCGCTACCGGGTAGGTGCGGGGGTGCAGGCGCTGAGCCAGCGCACGGATCTGGGCGACCAGCTCCGCTGGTGGCGCGATCTTGGTCACGATGCTGCCCCGCTGATCGCGGGCACCCCAAGGAGCTCGTGCAGGACGGCCACGGCACCGTTTTCTTCCAGGGTTCCGGTCACGTGATGTGCGGCACGGCGGACCTTGTCGGGCGCCTGGCCCATCGCGACGGACCTGGCCGCCCAGGCCAGAGCTGGCAGGTCGTTGACACCGTCGCCGACGAAAACGGTGTGCTCCGCGGCCACGCCCAGCTCGGCCCGCACCGCTTCCAGGGCAGTCGCCTTTGAGACTCCCGGAGGCGTGACGTCGAGCCAGTGCGGCCCGACGGCGTTCACCGTGACGCCGAGTGCGGCCACTGCGTCCCGTGCCAAGGTCGCGACGTCAGGACCGGCCAGGACCAGCCTTGGCGTCTGAACCCGGTGGAGCTCGCTCTCGCCGACCAGATACTGACGTCCGTTGAGTCGACCGGGGCTGAAGATTTCGGAGACGTGGTAACCCCACCCGACGTCCTCGGCGGCGACCTGGAGGTCTGCGCCCAGGTCTCTGGCCAACCGGAGTACGGGCCCGGCCGCCAGGGTGTGGCAGTGCTGGATCTGGTATCCGCCGGGCCAGGCTGCATCGAGGTTGGCGGTGATCGCACCGTTGGAGGCCGCAATTGTGGCGTCCTCCAGGCCGAGGGCCTGGGCGACGGGCAGAGCGCCGGCCAGCGACCTGCCTGTTGCCAGCACGATGTGATGGCCTGCCCTGGTGGTGGCGGTCATTACCTCAACCGTCTCGTCGGGCACGTTGATTCCGCCGTCGGGTACGAGGGTGCCATCGATGTCGAACGCGACCATGTGTCGGGGCGCGCGTCGTGTAAGCGTGGTCATCCCAAGGCCCCCACGAGCCGACGCAGCTCGGCCCGGACATGGACCTCGTACCCGTCGAAGTCCCCGCTCCAGTCCGTGGAGCCCGGCACGAGCATGCGGTGGTCCATCGCGAAACTGCAGCCAAGGAGCTTGGCGATCTGCTCACCCTCAGCGAGGTGGTTGGGATGGAGGCTGATCCGGCCGCAGTGCACCGCAACCGTCTCGATCCGCTCCTCCCCCACAGTCGCTACTACGTCAGCTGCGACGCGTAGCGCCCTCAGCAGTGAATCGGAGCCCTGTGTGGTTGTTCTCATGGGTCCTCCTCGCGCGACGCGCAGACCCGGTGGTCGGGAAAGCCGTCACGCTGTGGTCGACAGTGCGTTCACTATCGACCACAATCTCAAAGCCGCAGAAGGGTATTCAGACGAACTGAATCCGGCATTCTGCAACGCCGGACAGATGCACAACCGGCAATTCACGGATAATTGATGGCCGCTACGACGATGTAGCACTCGGGCACTCGACCTCTGACCTACTGACCGGTCATTCGATGGGTCGCCAGCTCCACGGGCGCGGGCCTCGGCGCCCTCGTAGGCTGTCTACTCGTGATTGCGCATCGTCCCGAAGCCCTGTTTGTTTTTGGGCGACGAAAGCTGCGTAGCAGGTTACGCGCAGTTCTCTGATATCTCGAAATAGTTCGAATCCGGACCATTGTGTGACGTCTCGTCCGTACTCGGCGCAGTACTCGGCGTAGATCTCTGCGCTCAGTGTGCCGAAGCTCGTCACCCGGCAAGCGGTGGAGGCCAGGTCCCATTCGGGTGGACCGACAGAGCACCGTTCGAGGTCCATCAAGGTGACGCCCTGTCCTTCGACCTCGACGACGTTTCCTGCCCACGCATCCCCATGGATGACCGCGTCGGGTAGCCCGGCGGACCGGCCGGTCCATTGTGTCTCGAGCTCATCGAGGTGCTCGAACAACCAGGTCCGGTCGGCGTCCGCAATCCAGCCCGCGTCGGTGATCCGTTCCCGCAGCCGGACGAACGGCGCGACCCGGTGTCCAAGGAGTTCGTCCGGCACCGGCAAGGCATGGAGCTGCTTGAGTGCACGAGCAACCTGCCGCGGGGTCCCCGCCTGATGCGGCGGTAGCTCACGCCAGAACGTCACCGGATGATCGGAGACAGTCACGGGTTGTACGACGTCGAGCGGGCGAACCGAGCGAACATTGTTGTCGTTGAGCCAGCGCCCCAGGAACACCTCGCGCGCAGCAGCCTGCCCTTGTCCCGGCTTGTTGATCCGCACCACTACTCGGCCAGGCAGCGAGTAGACCTGGTTCTCGCCATCGCGGAGCAGGTGCGCTCCCTGTGACGAGAGCCCGACCCGCGCGCACGCATCGTGGAGCAGACGATCCACGGGTCTCATGCAGCGCGACCGACAGCCGGCAGCGCGGACATCAGCGCGGGGATGCCGTCCTGTGTGGTGTGGCGTCGCGCTGGCGCTGCGATCTCCAGAGCGGTGCTGCGCAGCCGCTGTGAGCGGATTCCCGATGAATCTTGGATGGCTTCCCTGGCGATCTCTGTCGCTTGCACCGGGTCACCCGCATGCATGGTCAATGCCGCAAGCTTGAAACCGGAGAAAGCGCGCGATCTTATGTAGGTGTTCGGGTGCTCGGCAACTGCCGTGGCGAGGCGATTGGTCGCGTCGCCGACGCGCATGCCGTGAACGGCCAGTTCGTAGAGCGCATGGCCCGTATCGCCGGCGTGCTGAGCATGGTCGTAGTACGCCATCCACGGAAGGTCATTCGCTGGGTCAGCGTGGGAGAACGCGTCGTCAGCGTCGCCAATCGCGCGCATCGTCGCCTGCACGTCACCGAGCCGACCATGCGCGCGAGCGGCGGCTGTGTGCAGCATCGCCTTTTCGGTCGCCGTCAGACGATCGCTCTGGACCAGAGCAAGCTGCGAGTAGATCAGACCGGCGCCGACGTCGCCCACCCAGACTGCTTGGCGCGCACGCCACGAGAGCGCTTTGGCGTGCAGGTTCCAGTCCTCGCCATCTTCCGCGCAAGCCGTTGCGAAGGCAAGGATCCGCTCGGACAGCTGATGCTGATGCGTGTCGAACAGCAAGGACCCCGTCGCGATGCCGAGCTGCCCGACCGCCAACAGGAGGTCCCGCTTGAGCCGCGTCGGACACTTGGTCCTGAGCAGGTCGACGGCACGCGACATCTCGGCTGATACGGCCTGCCCGATCTCCTCCCCACCGTGGACGTGAGCCCACGACGTGAAGAACTCCCCAACAGACTTGAGCCGTGCGATGTCCGCTTCCGTGACGATCCGAGCCGGGGTGACAAGGTCGAGCTCACGCGCGAGCCCGTCCAACGACGCGCTCATGCCGGCGACCGTCAACGTCCGCAGGAAAGCGCGCCGGTCCACGGGGTCTGCCAGATCACCCGGAGTAGAAGGGTCGCCCGCCGACCCGAGTGAGATTCTCGGTGTGGCTGACTTGCCCCGGCGTGTGGGAAAAAAGCCCAGCTCTGCGTCCGACTCGACACCGAGTACGGCACGCAGGCCCTCGCGATACGTCGAACCTGGCCAGCGAGACTGCCCCTTCTCGTAGCGGCGCAGGGTGTCTACGTCGAGGTGACATTCCTTGCTGGTTGTCTTCCAGACGTACTGGTTGACGGCCGCCACCAGCTCAGCGCGCGTCATCGGTAGGCCGCTGCCCGACGGCGAGGGCGTCGACTCACGCCGACGACGCAGGTGGTCGTTCGACATCGGACACTCCTCTCGCGGCTCTCCGCCCTTCGCGGGCTCATGGGACATGTCGCACACCGGTGCGAAGCCAGAATAGAGACCTGAGACACACAATCTCGAGACCTGTGCCCAGATTGCCGGGAGGCAATCTGGACGTCACTCATTGCAGGGGCGATAACGGCAAGTCCGCAGAATGCCGGAGCCAGTTCGGCAGAATGCCCTCCCTGGCGGTGCCCGCCCTGGCCACAGTTGTCCACGCGCGTGACCGCACGGGGCGCGACATCAGCAGCGGTTCCAGGAGGCACGATGGTGGTTACGAATCGGCCACCCACAACAGGCGCACTGAGGCGGCCATGAGCACCAGTCCGGGCATCTTCATCGCAGTCGACGGCCCCAGCGGTGTCGGAAAGTCGACGCTCACCCGCGCACTCACGATCCGGCTCGCCGAAGACGGCCACAAGGTCCATAGGACCGCCGAGCCCTCAGAAGGACCGATCGGAGCGCTCGCGCGCGCAATGACCAACACAGCGGACGGCTTGACCCTCGCGTGCCTCTACACCGCCGACCGTCATCACCACCTCGCCCACGAGATCGAGCCCCGACTGGCCGCCGGCTCGATCGTGATTACCGACCGGTACGTCTCCTCCGGCCTGGTCATGCAACGCCTAGATGGCGTCGACGCCGTCTATCTCCGGACGCTCAACGAACCGGCCCGTGCCCCGGATCTCCTACTGGCGCTGACGGCCGACGACGCTGTGATTAGGCGGCGGTTGACCCGCCGCGGCACCCACAACCGCTACCAGGACCAGCACGCATCCAGTCGAGACGAGGCCGGCTACCACCATGAGGCCGCCAGCCACCTCGCCGCAGACGGTGCTCGTGTCCAGAACATCGACACGACACATCTGACTGTCGATGCAGTCGTCGCTCTCGCGCATCAGTACGTGCGCGACAGAATTGCAGCGGGAACCGTGCCCAAGCTCCACCGGTCAGCGTAAGAGTGGACCGCCCTTGGTCGCCGCGTCCTGACCAGAGGCGTCCAGGCGGCTGGCGATCAGGTCAGCGTGTCGAACAAACCACGCTCACACGGTGTAAACCGTGGAAGGTGCCCTGACCTGCACAGACACCCCTCGAAAGTACCCTCGTGGGCATCCCACGGGCATCCCACGGGCATTCGAGGTTCGTGCGCGGAATCATGGGGACAGAGTCGCACGCGGGTGCAGCACCTGCTAGCGACGCGACGGTCCGACTCGCAGGCCCGGGGGGGGCGCGTGAGCCCGTCCTCGTAGGCCCGGCGGGCAGCGGACTCACCCCGCTGCTGTGCCTCGCGTTCGTAGCGAGGCAGGTACTCCGGTATCTCCAGGCGGGGCGCCCTGAAGCCCTGACCACCTGGGGTGTCCTCGCCGGATGATCAGCCGGCAAGATTCCCCAGCACGTGCCTGCGACATTCTTGGTCCGTCGCCGGATCACTTCTTGTCGCGCGGCGGGTTCGGGTCGTTCCCCGGTGCGATGGTGTCAGAGTCGCGGATCTGGCCATCGCGACCGTGGATCCGGACCTCGCCGCCGCCAGCCTTCTTCACGATCTGCCGTGCGCGGTCGATGGCAGCTTTCTGCGTGTCAGCGTGTGCGCTAGCTCGCTTACCCCCGGGCGCGACGACGTCCCAGCCTCCGCCCTCGCTCGGTACGACATCTCGGTTGTTGTGGTTCCCCATGGTCATCTCCGATCCGGCAGGCCTTAATTCGTCTGTCGAGCGTCCGCCCGTACGCGCCGAGTCCGCCAGGAAAGTACGGAAACATCACCCAGAAGACGGTCTGTCTGCGCCAGCGGATGGATCGTGCTGCCGATCATCTGCCGATCAGGATCTCGGCGACTGGCCTTGGCAACGCGAGACCCGCTCACCTAGTTTCGTTGCCATGGTGCTGCACAGCGGGTCAAGCCTTCAGGTCACGATGCGTCCCGCAGAGTCGCCGGGCGAACCCGACGGATCCCGCACCCTGGTCCTGGAGATCGACGACCCCGGTGGGCTCGATGAAGGGCAGTTCCGGCAGGAACTGGTAGCCATGACTGGGCTCAGCGACGGAATCGTCCTGGAAGAACGCAGGACCACTTTCGAGTGGGGCGCATCTGCACAGTTCTACGAGATCGTAATGACCGTGGCTGACGTCGCCTGGGACGCCATCATCGCAGGCGCAGCTTGGGAGTTCGCAAAGAACTCGGCCAAGCGACTCCGTCGTCAACGGCACCACGACGAGACCTCGCCACCAACCGAACAGGACGTCCAGGAGCGCGGCAGGTATCGCGTCGCGGTGCGGTACGAGCTCGCCACCGACGACCTCGTAGTCATTGAGACAACGATCGGCACCACACCCGATGGGTATGAGTCGTCAGTCACGCTCACGGCACCCACCGGGGAGACATTCGTCGTCACGACGGCCACGACCGGTGCCGTGAGCATGACGAGGATCGAACGCACAGGTCGCTAAAGCCGGCTCGTGCCCGGGGTTGTGGAGGCATGCATGGACGTCCAACAGATGGTCGACGCCCTCGACCACGTCGAGATATCAATCCACGTCGGGCGCACGCTTTTCGACGGATCCGAAGACCTCAGCCACCCGGCGACGTGGTTTGGTCAAGCCATCATCGAGGCGGAATCGTTCCCCGACGAACTGAGCGTGCCCGTCAAGGTCTCCGGGTGCCGCATCGGGGGTCGAACATTCAATCTCCGTGAAGCCCTCGACGCCCCATCCGTCGACACCGCCTGGTTCCTCCCCCTGCTCGACGACGCAGACGAGCCGGAAGAAGAGCTCGGACTGATCGAACCATGGGGCGACCTGCTTCTCGTCGATCGGGCCTCGACCCATCCTGCCTGGCAACATCTCGGAGGTATCGGGCGCTATCTGATCGGACTCATCTTGAGGGAGATCACGGACGGTATCGGGGCCGTTGTACTCCATGCCCACCCCTACCAGTACGCCCACTCGGGGACCGACGACGAGATCCGCGCCGGTGAAGCGAAGCTGCTCGAGGTCTGGGAGTCGCTGGGTTTCAAGAGGTTCAGGGACACCCAGATCATGACGCTCGATCCGCACAGCACGGCGCTCGACGACGCGATCAACGAACTCCGCGAAGCCGTTCGAACCCACCGCCACCGAGGCGAGCCGTAGCCGGCCAAGGGACCACGCGGACAAGCCACGCTCGCCAACAGCCACTCGCGCGTGCACACCCTGGAGCACTCGCGGGACAGTCCGCAACTAGCGCGGCCAGGGGGACCCGTCGGCCGTCCGATTACCCGGCGAAACTGTCGACGAAGATGTCACGGCGCGCCTAAAACATCTGCCGACCCTTGCGGTTCATGCGGAGCCTTCGCGCCATACCGCCACGCAGGTCGAGGGCACTACCGGGAGTCGTACGCGCCCGTGGGTGGAATCGTGCACACTGGATTAGTGGTGACCAATCGGACGATGCCGAAGCGACCTGAGCAACACCGCCTAGAAGAGGCTTCGATCCGTGCGTTCTCGGCACGCGTACCCCAAAACTGGGCCGTTTCCAGGCCGTCAGAGCACGACTACGGGATCGACCTCGCCGTGGAGGTGTTCTCGGGTGATGACGCGACGGGTATGAGGTTCGGCGTCCAACTTAAGGCCACCGAGGGGCGAGAATCGGGCGTGCAGGTGAAGGTTGCATCGCTGAATTACTGGCTCGAGCAAGACACCCCAGTCATGGTCTTTCGCTGGAGCAAGGCTCTCGACCGGGCCTGGATCATGTGGGCGCACCAGATTGAACCGCCACGATCGCCCACCCAGGCGAGCGTCCGTGTGAAGTTCTCTGACACCGACGTTTGGGACGAGACCACCGCCGAGACGATCGAACGTGAGGTCCGCGCTGCGCGAGCGATCCAGCGTCGAGCCGTCCGCCTGCCCCTCCCCATCGCGTGCGCCGGCACTGGCACCGTGATCGGAGTTTCGGCCGGGAGCGTCGTCCGCGAGGTGCGAAGGGCACTGAGGAATTTTCCGGCCATCGTCACCACCACGATCGCTGGTCCGGACGATGTCGTCATCGACCTTAGTGTGGAACGGCGCCGGATCCGCTTGGGCATGCGCGGGAAATCTCCGAGCGTTCTTGAGTGCCAGCGTTTCCCCAAGCCTGGCTCTCCCGCCGAAGAACTCGACCGCATCCAGATGCTAGCGCGCGCAACTTTCTTCGCTATCGCTCTCCAGCTACACGGGATCGGGCACACCCATGAAGCCGCTCAACTGTTGCTTTCGATCGTCGACGAACCCTGTGTCGCACACGACGATGGACTGCATGCAGCAGTCACCGTACTGGCGCTCGGGGGAGAGCGGCGCGCAGCCGCCCGGCTGCTCGACGTAGCTCGCAACATCGGAAATGACCATGCTGTGCTCGTCGCAGCGCTCATCGATGACCCCGCAGGTGAAGATGAAGTCATCGCCGGGGTCCTGAGCGACTGGGTCCAAGAAGATCTCGCCGCGGGAGACCTGGCCTCGGCCGCACCTATTGCATACAACCTCGCCCGCCGAGCGTTGTCCCGGCGGCCGGACCTAGCCGTGGGACTGCTGACCGAGGCCGCAGACCTGGATCCTTCGTACCGGGATCGTGACTACTGGAACCGCGAGGTCGGCGGGGCCGCGTTCCTGTCAGGCGACTTCCAGACCGCCGTGAAGCACTACCAACGCGCAGTCGAGCTTGGTGACGAAGACTCCAGAGTTCGGCTCGGCGACGCTCTTTTGCACGCGGGGCAGTACGCGGAATCGCTAGAACTTCTGCGCGATGCCGGCGACACGGTGCGAGAGGCTGAGTTTCGGCTCAAGGCGTGGTTCCTTGAGCCCCTGATCGCCGAGTACACGATCACGACGCAAACACGCGAGCAGTTCCTCGCGGAGCGCATCTGCGACACCGAGCCACTGGACGCCGCAACCGCGCGAAAAGCCCTGAGGAAGGACCTGCTGTGCCCCCAAGCATTGTGGGCACTCGGTCACGACCTACTGGACGCCCCCAGAGAGGAACTTGCGGTCCAGCACCTGCTGGCCGCGGTGCTCTCCGAGCCAGCGAACGACGAGGCGTGGGTCTTCCTACTTGGCGCCGGTGACGTCCTGCCGGAGCGAAATGACATCATGCGCGACATCCTTCTTTGCGCGCGCCAGTTCGCCGGTGCCGACGTCCTAGACCGGGTCTGGGAGATTGATTCCCAACTCGGCAGCAGGCTCGAGTCCGTGTTCGCAGCGCTGCCGCCCTTCGAGGAGCCACCGGCAGTCATCCGAACAACATCGTTCGGTTCGGCTGCCTACTCAGTCATCGAGTGAGGCAAACGGGTCGGGGCTGATCCAGGGCCATCCACAGCCAGAACGCGCGGGTGACCAGATGGCTCTCTCGGGAATACTCCGCTGACGAGGCATACCGTTGGAAGCTAGAAGAACGCCGTCCAAAGGGCAACGGCACCAGCGACGAGACCGGTGCCCAGGGCTGTGGCGAGGGTCGCGACGATAATCTGGCCGAGCACACCGATCGCGCCTGCAGCGGTGCGTTGAGCTTGGTTGTCGGTGCCGACAGCTTCTCGTAGGTTGGACGGCCATCTCACGAATGCCGCTATGAGTCCGGTCAGTGCACGTTCACGCTGTTGCGCTTCCGCAGCTTCTTGGCGAGCTGCACCGATCGCGCCCTCGACAGAACTGACAACCATGTCGGGGGAAAGTTCTTCAGGGCTGCGCAAACTCATCTCCCAGTTCACGACCGGGTTGACGTCACGGCGGATGACGGCGGCGTTGTGCAAGGTGTAGGTGCCGCCGTAGCGCACGTAGGCTGCGGCGGCAGGCCCGGAGGCGAGAGCGACTTCACGCCGCAGAGCCTGGTACTGCGGCTGCGGAACGGCTGGCACCAGGGAGTCGTACAGCCCGTCGCTTGAGGCGCGCGAACTGTTGATGAGGTCGACATACGCGGAGCGGAACGCAAGGAGTAGCTCGGCGTCCGCGGTACATCTCTGGCTGGGCTTCACGCGTTGAGTATCCCGAACTTGTCCAACGATCTGAGCCACAGTCAATCAATGGCCATCCCGACGGCGAGGACTCATCGCACAGTCGACAATGCTGGTATCTCGTGTCGTCGGCCAGACATGTCGAACGTCGCACTTTGCAGACGCCAGGCTAGACCCCGCGTCCCCGGGCTGGCCGTGGCAGACACCGTCCAGCCTGCTGCCCATGACCGGTGCTCAGCGCTTACGTGCAGCTAATAGTTCTATCAACTAGATCTCGCTGAGTCGGTCTTCCCAGTACGCCTCCGCATCGGCTTCCATGACATCGGAGACGTCTGGCATGTCCTCCAGGTCCAGGGCCTCGAGCTGCTCGCCGTCGAGCTGGAGCTCACACACAGGGCACCACAGCCCGTCCAGGATCGTGTAGGCGTAGTAGGTGAGCTCGCCGTGGTCGTCCTCAGCCTCGCCCTCGATGCCCCATCCAACTGTCGCGGTGTGCGAGCACGCAGGGCAGTCGACCGACGCCTGTAGATCGCTGGTGATCGGCAGTTCTCGCGCCACGAGCAGTGCCAAAACCTTTGCCCACGTCTCGGGATCACTGAAGGATTTTTGGCGCCCATCGTACTTTCTGCGTGCGGCGTCGACGGCGGCCTTCGCCGCGACGGAGGTCTCTGCCTCGAAGTCACTGATCCGCTGTGCGACATCGCCCGCACGGGTACCCCAGAAGTCGGCCCGTGACTGTTTCAGAGCGTCGATCACCGCGCCTGCGAACGCGGCCATCGCCAGGACGACATCGGTGAGCGGCCGCTGGTGAAGAGCGACCGCGAGGTGCACCGCATCGTTGCGTGCGGCGATCGCCTTCTTCGCACCGTCCGCACGTGCGTCGATGGAACTGTCGAGCCTTCGCACCAGCTCGACCGCGACGCTGGCTGCGACGGTCTGTTTGCGGACGGCCTTCTTGCCCTCTGCGGCCCGTCCGTCGGGTCGCTCCACGATCGCATCCATCAGGTGCCGGTGAACAGTGGAGGGGTCCGCGATGAGCCGTTCG
Source organism: Promicromonospora sp. NPDC057488 (assembly GCF_042802395.1). Classification (NCBI taxonomy): domain Bacteria; kingdom Bacillati; phylum Actinomycetota; class Actinomycetes; order Micrococcales; family Promicromonosporaceae; genus Promicromonospora; species Promicromonospora sp. NPDC057488. The sequence goes on along the minus strand of NZ_JBHVEG010000002.1, from coordinate 59,297 downwards.
TCGTGGGTGAGCAGGAGCGCCTTCGAGAGCAGCTCAATGATCGCCCCAGCGCGGTTCGCTATGTCGAGCGCGGCATGCTCGTTCCAGGGCTGGTCCTGGAGTTCGAGGGCAGCTCGTGCGTGGTACCTGGCGGCAGCGTATAGCCGCTCCCAGTCCGCCACTGAGGCTGTTGAGCGCGTCATGCGTCACACGGTACGGGTACTCCCTACACCCGCCAGGTCTGGCACTTCGACCGAAGTCGCTCATCGCCGTGAGCACGACCTCAAGCGTGCTGCGATCGCGTCATTGCGAGCCCTTGAGAACGGCCCGGCTGGCAGCGCGCCCGCGCCGTTTGAGCTCCGGGCTGAGCCGCTGGACGAGCTTGAGGGCATCACCGCGTGGAACTTCACAGCTGCATGCAGCCGCGTGGCGGTCAGGGCGTGTGGAGCGCGATTCGGCATGGACAGGATTCTCTCCCGCGTAGGACCGGGGTCGGCGTGAAGTGGTGCAACCACGGTGAAGAGCTCGTAGGGCCTCCAGCCATCGCCGCGCTCTGGAAATTCCTACCAGCCCCAGCCGCCGTGCTGCTGTGCTGCTCGGTCTGCGGCGTCGCGTTGTGCTCGCTCGTACGCGTCGTGCCGCATCTGGGCGGCGCGGGCTCGCGCATCGGCCAGGACTACCGAGGCGCGCTCCATCGGCCTCGGCCCCGGGCGGCGTAGCTTCCGGGCCGACTCCTGGTCCATCGTGATGGCTCCGAGGGCTCGTGCAGCGGCAGCAAACGCCTCGCCCCGCTCTCCTTCGGATGCCCGCGGCCCGAGCGGGTCGACCGGGTCGGTGATCTGATAGCGGTCGCGGTAGGCCACCACCTGCCGCATCGCCATCCGCCATGTCTCCCGCACATGCCCGTCCGGCGGCGGTGGGGTGATGGTCTCCATCCACAGCTGCGGGTTGCTCACCGCGTCCTCGACCAGGGCGTCCAGGCGGGTGGCGATCAGGTCGGCGTGCCGGGCAAGCCACGCCTGCACGAGCGGGTCGGTCGCCGGTCGCTCCCGCCCTGCTGGCGCACTGGCCTCGGCTCCGCTGTCGACACCGGCGCCTGCGTCGGTCCGGGAGGGGTCGCCGATCAGGTCGGCGAGGTGGTCGGTCATGACCTTGCGCACCGAGCCGACGTCGAGCTGCTGATGCGTCGCGGTACCCGGTGCGTGACCGACGCTCTGGGCGACGTGTTCGATCAGAGGCCACCACTGGTCCAGCTCGACCCGGGCGTAGAGGTGGTCGACCAGGGCACGCAGCGCCGGGATCTGTCGTTCGAAGTGGTCCAGGGATCTGATGGTCTGCAGGTTGGGCTCCATCGCGAACCACGTCAGTGGAATGGGCTCGGCCAGTGCGCCGGCGAGAGCATCGGGGTTGTCGGTCGCGGTCTGGGCAGGGTCGGTCGGCAGGTCGAGCGCTTGGGCGTGGGCGGCTTCTTCGGGGGTGAGCATGGCCCAGACCCGGGCCGCCGCTGTGCGGCCGGCGTTGTCGGGGTCCAGGGCGACGATCAGGTCGGTCAGGTCCCTGCCGGTCGCGTCGCGCAGGGCTTGCAGGTGCCGTTCGGTGATGCCGGTGCCGCCCGCGGCGACCGGCACGATCTCGACCCCGGTCTGCTCCGCCAGGCGAGCGGCCGCCAGGTGCAGGGCCGCGTGGTCGGTCGGGCCCTCGACCAGCACCGGCCGGGCACCGGCCGCCAGGCGTGTGATGGCGTCGGGGTCCAGGCCGTAGACGAGCTCGCCCTTGCGGTACACGGCTGTCTCCGGGGTGTTCAGGTACTTCGGCACGCGCCCATCACCCGTATCTGCCTCGGCGGGGTTGATGCGTGCGGTGACGCCCACGACGATCCCGGTCTGGTCGCGGTAGGGGAACACGATCCGGTTGCGGAACTTGTCGATGACCCGCCCGTTCTTGGTCCGGGTCGCGACACCTGCGGTGACGAGGTGGTCGGGCGTGTACCCGAGGGTCTGCAGGTGGTCGGTCAGCCCGCTCCATGACGCGGGAGCGGCGCCCCACTCCGCACCGGCCAAGCCACGGCTGGTCATGTACCGCGTCGCCCAGGACTGGGTGGCCTTCTGCCGGGTCCACCAGGTCCACGCATGGCCGGTGATCTCGACGACCAGGTCACGCTCCCCCGCTTCGACGAAGGGCTCCTGAGCACCGGCCATGGACGCCTTGCCATCCGTGCCGGTCGGGGCGCCCGGCCCCGTCGCGCTGCTCTCGGTGCCTGCTTCCTGCCGCGGTGCCTCGGCCGACGGCGTGGTCGCGAACGGGTCACCGGCCCCGTCCGCGCCGGCGGCCGGGACGTCAGCCCAGAGCATCGTGTCGGTGGTGTCGGGCGAGGTGGTGATCCAGACCGGCAGTCCCCGCTCGTCGTGGTCATGGTGTCGGGGCAGGCCGATGCGGTGATGGAGGACCTTCGCGATAGACCGCGCGTTCCCGAACCCGGTCCCGGCCGCGCGGCGGACCACGGTGGCCGGGTCGATGCCGGCGGCCTCGTGCATGGACAGCCGCTTGGCCAGCACCGGCCAGACCTCATCACTCAGGACCCAGTCCGCGACCCGGCCGGGCAGCACCGATCGCACGGCCTCGGCGAGGCGGCCGGTGCGGTCGGGTTCGAGGAAGGAGAGGTAGGCGTCCTCGTACTCGGGGACGAGGCGGGCCAGGGAGTGCGCGTAGTCCCACTCGTCCTCGATGACCCGCGAGGCGGACTGTTCCTCGCCGTCGCGGTCCAGGACACCCTTCAGAGCGTTCAGCACCGCCCGCTCCAGGTCCGGCTGGCGGTGCGGGTCGAGGTCCAGGACGTCGTCGGTCTCGACGTACACCCGGTTGGAGTCCGCGCCACGGGTGATGGCGGTGTAGAGCTCGTTGCGGGTCATCCCGACGCCGACCATTGCGTGGGAGGTGTCGACGGTCATGCCCTGGACCCGGTGGATCGTCGCGGCGTACCCGAGCTCGACATGCTGAGCGACGTAGTCTGCCGGGAGCACTACGGTCGCGCCGGTCTCCAGGTGCCGAGCCTGGACGGCACCGTTCTCGTCGCGGGCGGTCACGCGCCAGAGGTCGCCGTTGCGGACCCAGTCCTTGCCCCAGTCGATGTGCCCGTCGTCGTGCCGGGCACGCAGGTGGCGGTTGTTCAGCCGGGTCACGATCACGTCTCCGATCCCGGCCCGGTTCTCGTCATGCAGGACCACGCCGTCGTCCTCGACCTCGCCTCGCGTGACGCGGTGCAAGCGGGCGCGGGCGGACAGCTCGTTGACCAGGGTGTTGGTCGCGGCGATCATGACCGTCTTGCGGCCTTGGTCGGAGTCGGTCTGCCAGTTCGCGAACATCTCCTCCGCCATCTGCGCCGCACTGCCGCCCTGGGTGCGGCGCCCGGTGATGTAGAAGTCCAGGCCCCGGTGGTCGCCGTCGCGCAGCTGGAGCGAGGCGGTCGCTTCGCCGGGGGTGTGGAAGCGGTGGATCTGGGTCAGCTCGACCGCACCCGCCTGCTGCGCGACCAGCCGCAACGCGCCGCCGGCGGCGACGGCACCGAGCTGGGCCGGGTCACCCAGCAGCCGGACACTCCCACCAGCGGCCCGAGTGAAGGCAAGGACGTCGGCGAGAGCGAGCGTCCCGGCCAGGCTGGCCTCGTCGACCAGGACCACCGTCCCGGGCTCCACCGTGAGGCGTTCGCGCAGACGTTCACTTCCCTCGCCGCGGTTGGCCAGGAGGAACATGTCCAGGGTCTCCGCGGTGATCCCGTCGCCGAGGTCGGCTCCGAGGACTTCCGCGGCGGCGGCCGACGGCGCCAACGCGATGAGCCTGCCGCCCGACTCCTGGACCACTGTCGCGAAGGCGCGCATGGCGGTCGTCTTTCCGGTCCCGGCCGGGCCGATGCCCGCCGCCAGCACCGTGCTGGCTGCGAAGTGGGCGACCAGGTCCCGTTGCCCGCGGTTCAGGACCCGGCCGCGGTCAACCCGGACCTGGTCGATCGTGCGCTCCACCGCGCCCGGGTCGATCACCAGACCACCCGGGGTGCGGGCCGCGGCCAGGAGCTGGTCTTCGGCTTCCAGGACCGCGAGGGAGGTGTACCGGGTGGAGCCGTGGACAAAGTAGACGCTCTCGCCGTCCTTGCGCCGCATGACGTCCGGAGGCTCATTCAGGTCAGGGGGCGTGATCACCAGGCTGCCGGCTTCCGCATGTCCGGAGATGGTCGCGGACAGGGCGAGGAGGTCGGTGCCCTGGGGGGCGTGCTCCCGTGCGAGGCGCGTGGCTTCTGCCTGCAGGTGGTAGGTCGTCCACGTTGCCCGCTTGCCGACCACGTTCGTCAGGCACAAGTCGACCAGGTCGCCCTGAGCGAGCACCTCCTGTGCGAGTTCCGCGAGTGCCGCTTTGCGGCCGGCAGGTGTGCGCCACCGCAGCGGCCGGAAGACCTGGGCCTGCGGCCACTTGTGAGCGAGCCGCTCCACGGAATCCGTGACGTCCTTGGCCGCCCACCGGGCGACCCCCCGACCGGCCAGATCCTGCGCGACGGCAGGCCACAGGTCTTTGAGCTCGTGGACCGCGACCCGCCTCACGTCCGGATGGGGGTTCAGGGCGCGGGCGAGCATCCGCGCCACCGCGTCCGGGCCGCCCAGGACCACGAAGGCCACCTGCGCCCACTGCGGGAGCCGGTGACGCAGCCCGACCGGGGCGCCCTTGCCCTGCCGGGTGTCCAGGTTGGCCTGCTGCGTCAGCCCATAAGCGGTCTTCGGGGCCGGCTCGTGCCCGTACTTCGCCCGGTACTGCGCCCGCAGCGACTCGTAGGACTCCTGAATCGCGGCCCGCCGCCGGGAGAACGCATCCCGCAACACCTTCGGGATACCGACGATCTCGCGCACGCCCTGCTTGCCCCGGCCCCTGGTCTCCGTGTGGAACGCGACCCCGAGGACCTCGACCAGGAGCTGCTCGATGCGGGTGTTGTACCGCTCGGAGGCGGCAGCGCCCAGCGAGTACAGCACCCGACCATCCAGGGCCCGCCAGATCCCGTCGACACCGAGCACCTTCGTGGAGAGCGCGACATGGGTATGCAGGTTCGGATCCCCGGCCCGGGAGTCGAGATGGTCGAATGCGACAGCGGTTAGACCGTGGGTGTCGAGCTGCCGCACACCACCCGCACCCCCACGAGTGAGCGCCGCCTCGGACTCGATCCACGCCAGCGTGTCCTGCCAGGCCTGGGTGTGCGCCTTCGTGATCGCCTCCCGCGTCGCCGGATCACCCAGACCCCACAGGACCGAGATGCTCTTGGCCGGCGTGAACACCAGGTCATACCCCGCCACCGCCTTCCGGGGCTGCTGGCCACGCTTCGCCAGCCAGGTCGCCACGTCCTTGTCCGAGACACCGCCCGAACCGCCTTTCTCGTGGTGCTCCTGCTGGGCCAGGTTCCGGGCGACGTTCCAGCGGATCAGGTCCCGCTCGACACCAGCCTCCGGCGGCCGGTCGTTCTCGGCGGCGAACCGCGCGAACGCCGCCTCCAACGCGGCGGTGTACCCGTCGTCGGGCCGGGTCTTGAACTCCGGGAACGCGCGCCCGAGCGCCCCCACCCGGGCCGCGTCCTGCTTCGACATGCCCCGAGCGAGGGCCTCGACCTCCAGCCGCTCCGCGTCCGGGTGGCGGCCCTGCCCGAACAGAGACTTCATCTGCTTCTCCAACACCTGCCCCGACACCCCAAGCTGCTCCAGTCCCGACCCGACCCAGTGGCCGGGCGGGTTGCCGTGCTGCATGTAGTAGTCCGTCAACGACATCCCACGACCCCGCGGGACGTCCCCGGAGGCGACCTGCTGGGTCAGGTACGTGTACCCACTGCCCGCGCTCAGCGCGTGGACCGTCATCACGAGTCCCCCTTCCACAGGTGCTTGTCGGGCTGTTCCAGGTCGCCTCGGCGACCTCCGCTCACGGCTTGTGCAAGAGGTGTGTGGCCTTCGTCGTGGCGGTCCGCGGGACCCGCCGTCCGCTGCCCGCCTGCCCTCGTCACGCAGCCGCGTGCGTCGCGTCACTGCGTCCGTCGTGTGTGCGCGTCGTCGTGCGTGTGCGTGTCGCTGTCGCTGCTTGTCGCCGGTGCTGGCCGGGGACGTCGGCGGCGAGGTCCCCGCTGAGGGTCCCTGGGCGGGGGCGGCCGGACTTCCCCCGGGCACACGAAAGAGGCCGCCATCCCCCGGTACAGGGATGGCGGCCTCTTAGACCCGATGCTAGGCGGTGAGCATCATCGAGACCCGGCAGTGGCAGGCTGCGGGACGCTGGTGGTCTTCTGCTCCTGCCTCGCGGCCTTGTGCGTCGTCGGCGAGGGGCTCGCCTCCTGCGTGGTGCTCGCGGTCGTGCTCGCTGCCTTGCGCGGGTTGTGGGCGGGCTTCGGCTTCTCGGTGCCCTTGGTCTTGGCCGAGGTGGCGCGGGCAGGGCCGTTGCTGGCGGGCTTGGCCGGGACCTGGCGCTTGCTCTGGCCCGTGGCCTTGGTCGCGGTACCAGCCGAGGTCGGGTCAGACGTGGTCGCGGCCTTGACCGGGGCGCTGGACTTGGGCGCGCCGTTCGCCTCGGCGGACTGCACGGTTCGGTCGTCCGGGATGGCGGTGCGCAGGCCTGCGGCGATCTCCTCGACCTTGTCCAGGTCGTAGCCGAAGTCCCGCAGGGCCAGGAAGTACCGGGCCTCGCGCGTGCTACGCCAGGTCTCCTTGTTGGTCCGGGCCTCAATCGCGGCCAGCGCCAGGACCAGAGTGATGCGCTGCACCCGTCCAGGCCTGCCCGCCTTCGCGGCCTTGCTGATCATCTCAGCGATGGCCGTGCGCGCCCCGTACCCGGGGTTCTTGATGCCGAGCCACTCAGCGGCCAGGGCGTGCCCGGTGTTGCCCGCCTTGTCCAGGCTGCTGCCCTCCATCAGCACCGACATCGCGATGAACTCGTCCGCGCCCTTCGGAGCGGTCGTCTTCTTGGCGAAGTCGGCCAGCCAAGCGCGGCGCACGTCCGTGGCTGACTTCATACGCGGGTTGAACTCTGATACCGCGTCGCGCTCGGCCTTCTCCTTGCCGCTGAGCGGCATCCCCAGGACGCGGCCGTTCTTGGCGTGCTTGTTCGCCCTCGGGTCGGTGCACACGTAGGCGACCTTGGTGCGGCTGTACTCGTCCAGGTAGGCGGCGTGGCCGGGGCAGGTGCGGTGCGTCTCCTCGGTCAGGCGGTTGCCTTGCGCGTCGGCCAGGTCACCCAGCCGGGTGATCTTCTTGTTGCCGTACCCGGGGTTCGGGATCTCCCGCACATGAGCCTCGCGCAGCGTCGCGCGGACCTGCGCCAGTTCCTTGGCCCGCTTGAGCGCGTCGCGCTGCTGCTGGGCCTCGTGCTCGAACTGTCCCGGGTTCTTGGTGGCGACCTCGGTCAGCTTGGCGACAACCTTCGGGTGGTCCTCGAACTCTGCGATTACAGCAGCCTGAACGATAGTCACGTTGTGGTCGACCAGCGCGGCCCAAGCGGTCTTCGAGTCGGCGACGCCGAGCGCGGCCTCCACCTTTGCCGTGGTGGTCTTGGTCCGCTTGGCGATCTGGGCGGCGGTCGCGCCGAACAGTGCCATCTGCTGGTACCCGGCTGTGCGGTCGGCATCGTTGATCCCGACCCGCTGGTCGTTCGCGTGGAACTGGTTCACCAGCCGGTCGAGCGCGTTGCTGTCAGTGCTGCTGGGCACCACGATCACCGGGTAGAGCGCCAGGCCCGCCTTGATCGCGCCCCAGGTGCGCCGCGCACCATCATCGACCAGGGTGAGCGTCCCGTCCTGGTCCTCGTACACCGGTGGCGGCATCCGGACCCCCAGGTCTCGGATGCTGTCGACGAAGTCCGCGTCGATGGTCTTCTCGACGTCGCTGCGGACGTTCTTCCCGAACTTCACGGTACGCGGATCCACGTACCGCAGTTCCGCCTTCTCGAAGGCGTTACCCGCCACCTTCTCGGCGTTCTTGTTCTCGGTCTGCACAGGCATGATCGGCTCCTTGTGCCGTCGTGGCCTGGGATAACCCCGGGCCGGTACATCGATTCTACTCAACAAAGAGCGATCAGACCACTTATAAAAGCCACAATTCGCACGTTTGGCTGATCATTTATTTTTGTTGTTCAGTCTTCGTGGTCGATGGCGTCGATCTCGGCGGCTGTGCCGATTCGAGTGCCGGGCACGTTTCCTGCCGCGCGCGCGGCGACTGCGCGCCACCAGCGCACACCAAACCGCGCGACAACCGGAGGCTGTGGCTCCCTGTCCAAGTAGACGACCACCACCGGTTGTGGCATCTGCCGCAGGTCGGCAGTCAACCGCTCGACCTCTTTCGTGGTGATCGCTTCTAGCTCGTCCATCTGCTCGCGAACCCGGAACGGAACATTCAGCTTTCCACGCTCCCAGTCGCGGACGATCTCGGCGCGGTTACCGAGCAGGTGCCCAAGGTCCGAGCGCTCCAAGCCCAGCGCCTCGCGCGCGCACCAGACCTCGCTACCCGTCATCCTCTGTAGCGGTCGTTCACCCATGCCGCCCTCGTTCCACAGCCATCGCCTTGGCATCCTTTATCGCTCGGTCGACATCCGACTGGCAGGTACCCGACTCGCGCACCCGATGCTAGTTCGGCACTCATCCCACGTCCGCCCCGCGAGCCAGCACTGCCCCGTCGCCGGCGACGCGTCCAGACAGCTACGGCACCATGATTTCGCATAGTGAATTCTCCGGCTCGCCGTCTTGCAAAGCGCGCACACCTATGGTGTGCGCGCATTTGGACATTCGTCCAAAAGGGCTGCGGATATCACTCAAGCGCCGCCGAGAGATTCACGCGGACGACTTGGTGCGCGCACCTGAACTGCACCGATACCCGTGCACACCATGGTGTGCGCACCGCAGGGTGTGCGCAGAGCGCGCGCACACCTGCCACTGTTCGAGGTGTGACCTCCACGACGAATTCGACGCCAGCGCTCAGCGCGGCCTGTTTCGCGCGCGTAACAGAAAGACCGTTTACCTTGCGCGAACGATCTGGATCGGCGGTAATGGTTTCCCCCAGTTTTCACCCGCGCGACAATCTCGACCTCGTCGGCGATCACCGCGTGCCGTCCCGGCGGCGCACCCAGGGAGGCAGGCCCCCTAGCATGCGCACTACACGACCTGTTCTCACCGCAGCGCTGCTGTTCGCGCTGGCTTCAGGATGCACGACCGGCGGGTCAGCTTCGCCTGGACCGAGCGAGTCGGCGAACGCGCCCACCCCGTCTCTTTCGGCGTCGCCTTCACCGAGCCCCACGGATCCGAAAGCGCTCGCCCGTACAAATGCCGAGGCACTTGCGCGCGATTACTACGCGGTCACGGACGAGGTCGGTCAAGATCCCGATGCCAAGTTGTCCGGGCTTGGCAGAGTCGCCACGAGCGTGGAGCTCAGCACCCGCCAGCAGATCGTGGAGCGGTGGCGCGCCGATGGCTGGCGCAAGACAGGGCGAACCAAGGTCGCCGAACTGATTGTCCAGTCCGTGAGCCTGGACAACTCGGATCCAGAAGCGGGGCGAGTCCCGACCGTACAAGTGGACGTCTGCTACGACGTCAGCGACGTCGACCTTGTCGATGAGGCCGGAGATTCCATGGTGAGCCCGGACCGTACCGATCGCGGATGGGAACGTCTGCACGTCGCCAATTACGACTACAAGACGGATCCCGCCAGCGGCTGGCGTGTCGCCTCACTGGAGACGCTGGAGAAGGCCCAATGCACAGGCTGAGGACAACAGCCATTGTCGCCTTGGTCGCACTCGCACTCTGCGGGGTTGCGATACCCGCATCAGCAAAGCCTCGGTGCAAAGCCGTAGACCGGGATTCCGGTGTCTGCATCATCGCCGCTCACGATCGTGAATCGTCCGCGGGGCAAGGCCCGGACAATTGGGCGTCAGGGACGGACGGGCGCTCCGAACGCCCAGCGAAACCGGCTCGCCGGTCGAGCATGGGGTCGGCGTGCACGTGGGAGCCACAGGGCAGCATCACGGCTCACCTCGAGAACGCAGGTGGACCGGTGCCGTGCACGTCGGAGCACGGGGTGTGGAGCGAACGCTCGAACTGCTACCTGAGCCGGGCTGTGCCGCAGCCGCCGGCCAGTGCTCCCGAATGGGACGGGCACGAGGCGGGCGACGGCGCGATTTACGAATGCCGTATCCCCAGCGGCGGGCTGCAGGGTGGAATCTGGATGGCGACACCCCCGGACGCCGCCGATGCCGGTCCCACCCCGGGTGAGGTGGCGCAGATCGCGGTGGAGCGGATGAACCTGCGTGCGGTCGAGATCGGGATGTCGCCGGATCCGGATGGGCCGGGGGTCGTGGCGTTGCCGACGTGGTTGTGGGTCCAGGACCCCGGTGAGCAGACGTTCGGTCCGATCACGCGCACCGCGTCGGCGGGCTCGGTGACGGTGTCGGCGACGGCCCGGGTGGAGCGGATCGTGTGGGACATGGGTGACGGCACCCAGGTCGTCTGCACCGGTCCGGGTACCCCGTACGAGACCCGGTTCGGTCGGGACGCGTCGCCGGACTGCGGGCACACCTACACCTGGGAGTCCGGGTACCGGCCCGGGCAGGAGTACACGGTCACGGCCACCAGCGAGTGGATCGTGGACTGGGAGAGCGCCGGGCAGTCCGGGTCGCTGGAAGTAGACGACTTGTCGCGCAGCGTGCAGGTCTCGATCGGCGAGGCACAGGTGCTCGTGAACTGACGGGCTGGCAAGCAGGGCAGTCACAAGGGGGCAGGGATGACGAGCACAACCATGCAGGGACCATCGGCGCCAGGGGCGCCACCGGCAGGGGCCAGGCTCGCACCGCCACGGTTAAAGCGACGACCGGTGCTGGCGGTTGTGATGATCGCGGCGATCGGTGTCGGCGCGTTGGGCGCCGTGCTGTTGTGGGCGACACTGACCGACACGCGCACGGTGCTGGTCGCCCGGGACACGATCGTGCGGGGCTCGGTGATCACGGCCGAGGACCTGACGGAGACCCAGGTCGGGGCCGACGTCGCCCTGGACCTGATCGGCGCCGGGGCGCGAGCCGAGGTTGTCGGGCAGCGTGCGGCGTGGGACGTCGCGTCCGGCGCCGCACTGACGGCTGGGGTCGTGACTGAGGAGTTGGTCCCGCCGTCGGGTATGTCGGTGCTCGGCATCGTCCTGCCGCCGCCGGTCGCGCCGGGCCTGAGCCTGTTGCCCGGTGACCAGGTGCGGGCGGTGGTCACGGCCGCTGACGGCGGTGGCAAGCAGACCCCGACGTTTCATGAGGCCGAGGTGGTCGCGGTCAACCCGCCCGCCCCGGACGGGCAGACCGTCGTGGATGTCCTGGTCTCCCACGAAGAAGCCATCACGCTCGCCGCCGAGGCCGCCGCCGGGAAGGTCACGCTCGTCCTGGACTCCCGCGAGCTCGACGAAGACACCAGCCCACCCGATGACGAAGCAGAGCCCTCCGCCTCACCCAGCGCATCATCCACCACCGGGGAGGGCTGATGGCGGTCATCGCACTGTGCTCCGCCTCCGGGTCACCTGGCGTCACCACGACCTCGCTCGGGCTGGCCATCGCATGGCCGCGTCCGGTGCTGCTGGTCGAGGCCGACCCGGTGGGTAGCTCCGCGATCCTGGCCGGGTGGTTCCAAGGCGCCCGGGACCACGACACCGGGCTGCTGGATGTCGCGTTCTCCTCCGAGTCCATCGCACAGGCACTGGACCGCGTGGCAATCCCCGTCAACGACGGGGTGCGGTTCGTTCCGGGGGTCCGGTCGCACCTGGAGGCACGCGAGCTGGGCAATCTGTGGTCGCCACTGGCCGGGGTGCTGGCCGGGTTGGACGCGACCGGGCAGGACGTGATCATCGACGCCGGCCGTCTCGGCATGGCCGACTCCCCGGGGCCCCTGCTCGAGCGGGCCGACATGACGCTGCTGGTGACTCGGACGGACCTGCCCGCACTGGCCGCGGTCCGGTCACACGCCGACCTGATCGTGCGGACACGGCTATGGAAGCAGGCCGGACTGCTCGTGGTCGGCCCCGGCCGCCCCTACTCCGGGCGGGGCGCGGCCAAACTCCTTGGGCTGCCGCTGGTCGGTCAGATCGCGTACTCCCCCAGGGACGCTGACACCTACCACCAAGGCGCAACGCCACGGCCCCGGTTCCACAAGGGGGCCTTGGCTCGTTCGTTGGACGAGGCCGCGCGCCACCTGCGCCAGCGGACCTCCCTCGGCATCCATCCGGAAAGACCCGACGCGACAGCGAACGCGCCGCGAGGGCCGGTCCTTGGTCCGGCAGCGATCTGGGCCGCTGCAGCCGATCGCCGACAGGAGCAGGCATGACGGCCGAGCCGCGCACCGAGTCACCCGAGGGCACCGACCCGGCAGACATCGCGTACCTGACGCGCCCGGTCCCGCAGGAGCTGCCGCCGAACCTGCGCCGCCCGACCAACCCGTGGGTCAGCTCGGGGCAGCCGGACTCCCGCGACCCGGTGGACGGGGCGTCTGCCCGACCTAACCGCTCCGCCGCCGCACTGCCTCGGCCGGTTGAGGTGGACTGGGCCCTGGTGGACGCGTTGCGGGACCAGGTCTCTACCGAGCAGGCCGAGCGGTTCGAGCCTGGCACCGACGCCCTGGTGCGGGAGGAGGCCGGCAAGGAGGCCATCAACCGGCTGGTGAAACAGGCCTCCACCGACCGGCGCAACGACGGCAAGGCCGAGTTCACGCTCGCCCAGCGGGAGACCCTGCGGGATGCGGTGTTCAACAGCCTGTTCCGCATGGGCCGGCTGCAACCCTTGTTGGACAACGACGATGTCGAGAACATCGAGATCTACGGCCACCGCACCGTCCAGCTCCAGCTCGCCGACGGCACCTGGGTGGCCGGGCAGCCGGTCGCGGACTCCGACGATGACCTGATCCAGCTGATCCAGGACATCGCCACCCGCACCGGCTCCGGCGCGCGCCCGTTCTCCGAGCGCAACCCCTACGTCGACATGCGCCTACCCGGTAGCGGTGCGCGGCTGGCGGCGTCGGCGTGGGTGACCGACCGGCCGGTGGTGGTCATTCGGCGCCACCGCTTGATCCAGGTCACCATCGACCAGCTCGTCGGGCTCGGCATGCTCTCCCCCGTGGCCGCATCGTTCCTCGCGGCAGCGGTCCGGGCGCGGAAGTCGATCGTGGTCTCCGGGGCGGCCAGCGCCGGCAAGACGACACTGACCAGGGCGCTGTGTGACCAGATCCCGGCCGGGGAACGGATCGCGACGTTTGAGACGGAGTACGAGCTCGGGCTGCAGGACCTGCGCCCGAACGTGATCGCGTGGGAGGCCCGCCCCGGTTCCGGCGAGGTCGGCCCGGACGGGCGGCAGGCCGGGGAGTCGACCATCGCCGAAGCGTTGTGGCGGTCCTTCCGGTACAACCGGTCCCGTCTGATCGTCGGGGAGGTCCGCGGTGCGGAGGTCTGGCCGATGATCAAGGCGATGGAGTCCGGCACCGGGTCGCTGTCCACGACACACGCCACCAGCGCTGTCGCCGCGATCCGGAAGCTGGTGACCTGCGCGATGGAAGGTGAGGAACAGGTCACCCACGACCTGGCGACGTCCAAGCTGGCGCACGCGATCGACCTGATCGTGCACGTCGACCTGTCCTACGACCCCACCAACCAATCCCCGCGCCGCCAGGTCGCCGAGATCATCTCCGTCGCCCCCGGTGAACGGGAGACCGGATACGCCACCACCCAGATCTTCGCCCCCGGACCCGACGGGAACGCCGTGCCGAAGACGATGCCGGACCTGGATCACCAGGGCCTGGAGGCCTACGGGTTCGACCTGCAGGGATTCACCGAAGCCCTGCACCACCCGGCGGGCCGGACCGCGGCGGGGGTGCGGTCATGATCATCGCTGCCCTGTGCGGCGCCCTGGTGTGCGGTGGCCTGGTCGGCCTCGTCTACGCGCTACGCCCCGTGCCGCCGGCACTGCCGGTTGCCGCGCGGCCGCCGCGCACCAGCCTCGTCGACCGGGCCCGGGCCGCGTTCTGTCGGATGCCACGTCGGACCCGGATCCTGCTCGGTCTCGGTATCGCGGCCGGCCTGGTCGCCTGGCTGATCACGGGCTGGCCGCTGCTCCTGTTCGTCGGGCCGGTCGTCTCGGTCGGAGTCCCGTCGATGCTGTCCAACCGGGCCCAGGGCGAGCGGATCGCGCGCCTGGAAGCGATCCAGGACTGGACGAGGTCCCTGGCTGGATCGCTCTCGGGCGGTAAGGGCCTGGAAAGCGCTCTGCGGTCGACGGCGTGGACCGCGCCGACGCCGATCGCACCGCCGGTCCAGGCGCTGGCGGCGCGGCTGGAGTCGAGCTGGAACCCGCGGGTGGCGCTGGCCGCGTTCGCGGACGACCTCGCCGACCCGACCGCGGACATGGTCGCCCAGTCCTTGACCACCGCGATCGAGCTGCGCGGCCCCGTCGCCAAGGTGCTGGACGACCTGGCCGACGACGTCGCCGACCAGGTCCGCGCCCGCCGCGAGGTCGAGGCCAGCCGAGCCACCTACCGCGCCACAGCGACCTGGCTGACCGTCATCACCGTCGGCACCCTCGGCGCGATGCTGCTCAACGGCACCTACATCGAGCCCTACCGCACCCCGCTCGGCCAGGTCGTTTTCCTCGTCCTGGCCGCCTTCTTCGCCCTGACCCTGTTCTGGTTCAACCGGATGTCCAACGGCACCGGACCCACCCGCCTGTTCACCAGCGGGGGGCGCTCATGACGGGCCTGTTCTGGGCCGGCCTGACCGGCGGATCCATCGCCCTGGCCCTCGCCCTCCTGATCGTCCAGCTCCTGCCCGCGCACGTCGACCTCACCCAGGGCTTGACCCGCCTCGCCCCGGCCGCGCACCCGTCCCGCTCCCGGCCGCAGGAGCAGGCCGTGCCGGGCAGCACCGAACGGCTGGGCCGATGGGGCCGCGACCACCTCCCGGCTGGGCTCTGGCTGCGCACACCGCAGCGCGACCTGGCCCTGCTCGGCATCCCAACCGCCCGCTTCTACGGCGAACAGCTGGTCTGCGCCGCACTCGGCGTCCTGACCGCTCCCCTGCTGACCATGGGCCTCGGCGTACTGGACATCCAGGTGCCGTTCACCGTCCCCGCCCTCGCGGCCGTGCTGCTCGGTGCCGCCCTGTTCCACATCCCGCACTACACCGTCGCGGACAAGGCGACCAAGGCACGCACCGAGTTCCGCCGCGCCCTGTCCCTCTACACCAGCCTCCTCGCGCTGCGGCGCATCAGCGGTTCAGGTGTCCCCCAGGCCACGGAACAGGCCGCCCAAGGCACCGGCTCCTGGGTCCTGAACCGCATCGCGGTCACCCTGGCGCAGGCCCAGATGTCCGGGGCACGGCCCTGGGACGCGCTGAAGGACCTGGCCGACCAGGTCGGCGTCGGCGAGCTGCGCGACCTGGCCGAGACCCTGGAGCAGTCCGCCACGGAGAACACCGCGATCTACGACAACCTCCGCAAGAGCGCCAAGGCCCAACGCAACGCCCTACGTAACCAAGACCTGGCCGCTGCCAACGCGATCGCCGTCCGCATGAGCGCCTCGGGCGCCGTCATGGCCCTGACGTTCATCGCGCTTCTCCTGGCGCCGTCGGTCATGCGCTTGCTGACCCCGGTCTAGTCCGCACACCTACCCCGCCCCGCTGGAAGGACCGGCATGCCCGCTACAACCGCGCACACCCTGGACCAGGCACCCGCGCCGATCCGGCTTGCGCGCACACCCAGGTGTGCGGGCCGCCTGGAGGCCGGGCAGGCAGCGATCCAGACCGCGATCCTGCTGCCGCTGGTGCTGCTGCTGATCATCGCGTGCATCCAGGCGTCCTTGTGGTTTGCCGGCCGCCAGGTCGCGGTCGCCGCCGCCAGCGAAGGTGCGCGCAGCGCGGCCGCCGAGACCGGCACCGTCGGCAGCGGTCAGGCCGCCGCCGTCGACTTCGCCAGCACGACCGGACGCGGCTTCCTACTCGCGCCCCGTGCGACCGTCACGCGCAGCGAGACCACCGCGGCGGTCACCGTGACCGGCAGCACACAGTCCCTGATCGAGGGGTGGGACCTGACCATCACGCAGACCGCGACCATGCCCGTCGAACGCCTGACCGCTCCTGCCGGAGCGGGTGCTCCATGACGGCGCCCACCACACGCGCACACCCCGGGGTTCGTAGGCGGGAGGCCGGGGTCGTGGCGATCGAGCTCGTCATCACCATCCCGGCCGTCGCGCTGATCGGCTGGGCGATCGTCGTCGGTGCCCTGTCCGTGCTGGCACAACAGTCCGTCCAAGCCGCTGCCGCCGACGCAGCCCGGACAGCATCCCTGGCGCGCACAGTCTCCACGGCGCAGGCTGACGCGTCCGCGGCAGCTTCGATGTCGCTGGCCAACCAGGACCTGCGCTGCGCGTCGACCGACGTCACCGTCGACACGACCGGGCTGCTGGCGCCGGCCGGGCAGCCATCCACGGTCTCGGCCACCGTCACCTGCCACCTGGACCCCCACCGCCTAGGGATCCCCGTCGGGCGCCAGTTGACGATGCAGGCGTCCGTGTCTTCGCCCGTTGACACCTGGAGGTCCCAGTGATCCAGCACCAGCCGGCCAACACTGCGATGAGGCCAGTGAACGAGCGTGAGGCGGGGTCGGTGCTGCCGTTCTTGGTGGTGTGCGTGGCGACCTTGCTGGTGTGCGCGGCGTTCGTCGTCGAGTTCGGCGGGACCCTGCACGCCCAGCAGCGCGCCAACGACCTGGCCGCGCAGGCGGCACGCACCGGTGGCCAACAGATCGCACTCACCCAGGGCGGGACACCCGGGTCTCAGAGCCTGACCGTCGACCCCTACGCCGCCCGTGCCGCCGCTCAGGCCTACCTGTCCACGGCAGGGGTCTCCGGGTCGGTGACCGTGGCCGACGCCACGCTCACCGTGTTCGTCACGGACACCTACCAGTCACCGATCATCGGCTCGATCGTTGGCCCCCGGCAGGTGTCCGGGTCCGCGACCGCGCGCCTGGTGCGCACCCTCGCCGGGACAGAGCAGGAAGGACGCTCATGACAACCCCACCCACCTCCAGGCGCGCACCACAGCGCGCGCACCCTGGTGCGCGGCCCACGACCAGCGACCGGCTGCGCGGCCTGGCCGCCTCCATGGGGCTGCTCCTGCTCGTGGTCGGGATCCCCGTAGTGCTGGAGCTGGCACGCCACCGGCTCCTGCCCGCCGGGTTCGGGTGGGACGACCTCGGGCTGGTCCTGACCAGTGCCGGCAGCACGACCCTGGTGGTCGTGGTGCTGGGCTGCGTCACTTGGGCCGCCTGGGCCTACCTGACGTTCACCATCGTCCTCGAGGCCGTCGCCCTGAGCGGCAGGATCGCGGTCCCGGGACGGCTCGGGTTCCAGCGCGGTCTGGCCCGACGCCTGCTGACCACCGCGTCCCTGCTGTTCGCCGTCTCCATCCCACCGGCCTTGGCCCAGACCCCGGCCGACGCGGCCACCTCACCCACCGAGACCACCGCCCCGCACACCACCTCGGCGGGCTCTGACGCACCGCGCACACCTGCGCACACCTCCGCGCACACCACGTCCGACCAGGACGAACACAGCTCGGGACCCGCGCGGCCGCGGACCGTGTCGTACACGGTGGTCGCGGACGACAGCCTGTGGAGCATCGCCCGCGACCAACTCGGCGACCCCATGCGATTCACCGACCTCAAAGACCTGAACCAGACGGTCTTAGCCGGCCGACCCGACTTTCTCGTCCCCGGAACCGTCCTGCGTCTGCCCGCCCCTCCAGCCGACGACGGCGTCGAGGACAGCACCAGGCAGGACGTCGCCGCAGCCGAGATGGAGGCCAACGACGAGGCGCCGCGCGAGGAGACTTACACGGTCCGGCTCGGGGACATCCTGACTCAGATCGCGCTCGACGAGCTGGGTGACGCCGACCGGTACCCCGACATCGTGCGCGCCTCCGAGCAGACCGTGCAGCCCGACGGCGGCCAGCTGACCGACCCCGACCACATCAAGCCAGGCTGGCGCCTGACCATCCCCGCCCTCACACCTGCCCCGCCCAAGCCCAAGGCATCCACCCCGGCAAGCGAGACAGCGGCAGAACGGTTGGCCGACACGGAGACCGCTGCCGAGGACTCGGGCGCCCCAGAGACAACGGCCGTGCAGGACCGTGCACAGGAGCACGCCGCCTCCGAACACGAGCCGGACGTGGACACCAATCCCGACGGCGACCGCCCTGAGACGGATCGCAGTAACGCCGGACCCGATCGAGCGGTCCCAGCTCAGGACGAGACCGCCGCACACCAAGGTGTGCGCGGTGTGGCTCCGTCCCCGGACGCGACCGAGGCGGCCCCTCGCACCAACCCCTGGGCGGGGCCGACGCCCCCACCGGGTCCCCAGTCCATGCCCGCACCCACGGTTACCGACGAGCTGCAAGCCACCAGTGCCCTGGAAGCCCAGGAAGACCTCGGCTCGGAGGAGCAGAGCGAGGTCGTGGGTCCCGCGTGGCTCGTGTCTGGGCTCGCCGGTGGTGGCGCGATACTCGCGGCGCTGCTCGTAATGCTGCTGCGGCGCCGCCGGGCAACCCAGTGGCGCTACCGGCGCCCCGGCCACCGCATCACCCCCGCCCCCAGCAGCACGGTGCCAGTCGAACGCACCATCACGACTACCGGGCAGGCCTGGATCGGAGACATCGACGCCCTGGACCGCCTCCTGCGCGGCCTGGCCGCATCGCACCAGGGTGACTCGACCGGGGGCATGCCGGCCCTGGTCGGTGTCGAGCTCACCGGGACCGACGCGATCGTCCACTTGGCCGCGCCGGCCGACCTTCCGCTGCCGTGGGTCGGGTCTGGTGCCCGGTGGGCGGCGGCTCTGTCGGAGGCACCGGCGGAGACCGTGACGGACGATGTGCTGGCGCCGTACCCGCTACTGGTGACCGTCGGCATGGACGAGGCCGGGCATGTGTGGTTCCTGGACCTCGAACGGGCCGGCGCCGTGACCGTGACCGGCGAACCCGGACCGGTCGAGGCCTTCGGGCGGTACATCACGGCCGAGCTGCTGCTGCACCCCTGGACGGAGAACACGACACTGCACACCCTGGCCACCAGCTGGGACGTGGCGGGCCTGTCCGACTTCCGCCACCACCACGCGCTGTCCGACGACTACGACACTCTCGCCTGCGTCAGCGAGGTCGAAAGCGCGGTCAAGGCCACGCGACGAACAGCTGAGCCAGAACGGGACGAGTCGCATGCCCTCATCGCGGCGCCAGGTATCGGGACGACCACCCAATCCGCTCTGCACACCCTCGCCGCGGACCTGGGGACCGAACAAGGACGGGCCGGTGCTGCGGTCGTTCAGCTCGGTGCAGCTGCCGAACCGTCACCGGTGCTCGCCGAGCCGACCACACCTGGGCTCGTCGTCGACGTCCGCGACGGCAGGCTGCGCGTACCTGCCCTGGGGTGGGATCTGGCCGCGGTCGGGCTGGCCGAGCACGAACTGGCCGCGTCGGTCGCCATCGTCGAGGTCACCCGAGCCGCCGAAGAACCACAGGCCGAGCCCACGGCCCTGGAGCCCGCAAGTCTCATGGCTCCGCCCTCAGAGGCCGAACCGGTGCTAGCGGGCCATACACCGGCTCCTGGCTCCCTGGAGAATCCGGCCGCGCAGCCGCGCCCCGTCGACCCACACGCACCGGCCGGGCCTTGGTCGATCCTTCCTGCGCCGACCGCCGACTACATCGAGGCCGCTGCCACCACAGTGCAGGACGTCGAGACCCTGGCACCTGTAGTGCCACCACAGCCAGCTGGCAAGAAGGTCCACGACGCCGACCCCACCCTGGACCAGGACGTGGCCGCATGGTTCGACCCGGACCGGTACCGACGTCCGCGGCTGATGCTGCTCGGGCCGGTGGCCGCGACCGGGTACGGGAGGATCACCGAACCCACTGCACGCCTCAAGGCTCTGCACGTGGAGACGCTGGCATATCTCGCTCTCCATCCTGGGGGTGTGACTTCGGCCGAGCTGGCCGAGGACTTCGGCATCGTCAAGGGCCGTGGCCGCTCGCTGGTCACGGGGGTGCGGGCCTGGCTCGGCACCGACCCCGTCACCGGCCGGCTCTATGTCCCGGACGCGACCGAGACGGCCGCGTCCGCTGCGTCGGGTACGCCCGCGTACCAGGTCGAGGGGCTGCTGGTCGATATCGACCTGTTCCAACGTCTGCAGGCCCGGGCGCGGGCCCGGGGCGCCGACGGGATCGATGATCTGGTCACGGCGCTCAGGCTCGTGCGGGGCCGCCCCTTCAGTCAGACCCGCTCCAAGGGGTGGACCTGGCTGTTCGAGGGCGACCGGATCGACCACACCATGACCGCAGCGATCGGTGACGTCGCCCACCTGGTGCACACCCGAGCGATGGCCGAGGAGAACATCGAGCTGGCCCGGTGGGCGGCACACGTCGGCAAGCAGGCAAACCCCGACGACGAGACCTCACGGCTGGACGACATCACCATCCAGTACGTCACCGGACACGCCGAACTGGCCCGCAAACGCCTGGCCGAAGAGATCTACGACCGCAGCGACGACGAGTGGCCCCCACCGGACCCGCCGGAACGCACCAGCGAGATCACCGCCCGGCGCGGCATGACTCCACAACCATCGGGCAAGAAGAACCGCTGAGTCGGCAGTCTCGTCCGGTGCAGGCTCGCCGATCGAGCGTCTCCCTGCCGGAACCAGAGTCCGGCTGGAAGGATCGGCGGCATGAGCGGCGAGGACACCCTGGCGATCGGCAGCACACCCCAGCGACTTGGCTGCCTCGGATGGTTCACGGTCGTCACCTTCGGTGCCATCGTGCTGCTCGGCGTCGGTGCGGTCGTCGACGCTGCCTGGGAAAGGTATCGGCCGATCACTGACGACGACATCGTCAGCGCATGCGGCCAGCTCGTTACGGACGCCGCGACCGACTGGCACAGCAGCACCCGAACCTACGTGACCGAGACATGCAATAGGGCGCTCACCGACCCGGCCCTTCGAGAACGCATCCGCGAGTACCTCGACGAACGACGTAAGTAACCCCGCACCGGGGTGGTGCGTCGTCGGGTGTTGCTCCCGCTGGTGATGGCCGATCTATCTCAAGCACCAGTGCAGCCTTCCGGCCTGCCCGTACCAGGCGGACAGACTTTGCCTCGGGCCGATCGTGCAGCTGCGGACGTCATGTCCCATCGCGAGCAGCCGTACAGCCCGGCACAGCCGTGTGCGCGCACCTTGGGTTGAGGCGCGCACACCTGCCGCAGATTGGGGCGCACGCCTGCCGCGCACCCGCTGCATTCCAAGGTCGAGTTCCCCTCTTGCAGCCGCGTCAGCCCCTTGTTTGAAACGACTTGGTGCGCGCTGCTGACCTGCACGTACACCGCGCGCACCCGTGGTGTGCGCACGTTAGGTGTGCGGAAAGCGCGCGCTCGATCGCCAAGGTCGAGCCATGGACACCACGCACAAGCTCGACCCGGCACCGCTGGACACGGTCCGCCGCGCCGCGGGCACCAGGGGCACCGCCGAGGCAGCACTGCTGCTAGCCGACGCGGGCGTGCCGGTCTTCCCTTGTATCCAGGGCAGCGCGCGTCCTTTGCTGCCCAGTGGGCCGCGTACCGCGTCGTCTGATCTGGACCGGGTGGCCTCGTGGTGGTCACGGTACCCGGCCACTAACCTCGCGGTTCCGACGGGTGCCGCCTCGGGTCTCGATGTCGTGGAGGTCTACGCCGACCGCAACCGGTCGGGCTTCAGTGCCCTTCGCCTCGCGATGCGGGCAGGTCTGCTGCCCCCTCCGGGGCTGGCGATCAGCACACCGACCGGTGGACTGCATCTGGTCTTTCCCCACCCGCCGCAGGCAACCCAGCCGTCCTGGGACGCGCCGCGGTCGGGTCTGGGCTTCCACGGCGAAGGTAGCCACATCTTGCTGCCGCCGTCGCTGGTTCTGCGCGCCGACGGCGTCGTCACCCGCCCCCAGCTCGTCGGCCCCGGAAATACACGCACGGGACCAGTGAACGCGGGCGCACTGCAGAGCCTCGTCGATCCGGCCGCCGCGCGAGACAGGCGACTGTCCCTGGCGCACAGCGGCGCGGTGCCGCCGGGCCGCCGGCATGTCCGCGCCACGGACCCGCGCCCGATACCTGCGGGCGCACAGCCGGCGTTCCCTGCCGACGGCTCGAGTCGTCGGCCGCCTGAGGTGGTGAGCCTGTGAACCCGCATTCCCCGCACTCGCAGCACAACCGGGGCCCGCGTACCCAGCCGGTCCCGCCCACGACCCCGGCCAAGTTGCCGGGCACCGACGCGCACGCGTTCGACGCCCGGGCCCGCCGCAAGACCACCCGGGCAGAGGCCCCGATCCTCTCGCCACGCGGCCGGGAGGTCATGTGGGTCCGGTCCGGAGACCTGCCGTCTTTGGTCACCCGGAAGGTCCTGGTGCGCGGCGTGGACCTGCATGCCGCGATCGTGCGCCGCGCGCTGCGTCGCCCGACCGTGGCAGCGAAGAACACCATCAAGGCCGCCAAGCGGGTGCTCACCCCAGGGGGCCGGCGCCAGGAACCAACCGCACCACAGCACGGCTCCGAGAGGACGGGTATCTGATGACCACGACGACGCTTCCCATGACTCACGCACCCGCTATGACCGCGGACAAGGAGCCGTTGTTCATGACCGGTGAGGGCCTGCGGATCCTGCTGCTGCGCCTGCACATGGACGGCCCGGACGCCTGGTCGACTGATCGGGAGGCGACGGAGCTGATCGAGTTCTGCATGACCAAGTACGCGGGCATGGCGAAGAAGTACCGGCAGACGCCGCACGACGCCGCGTTCGCCTCGTTCGAGGTCCTGCGCGCGCCGGCGACCGCGGAGGCCGACGACCCGTGGGGTGTGGTGACCCGGGCCGTGCAGCTGTCGCTGATGGCCGAGGACCGCGCCAACGGGTTGCTGTGCGACCAGTCGCGCGCCCGGCGGCTGCTGACCTCCGACCAGCACGACGCGACGAGGTTCAGCGACTACGAGCTCGACGGCGCCCGATCAGTTGAGGCCATCACCGGTGAAGCGGTCTCGGTCGACCCAGCGCTCCTGGATCACCTCGACACGACTGGGGCCGTGGTCGCATCGCAACCGTCACGGGTCGCGACGGTCGAGACCCGCATCGCGCTGGACCTCGCCACGAAGGTCCTGGCGGGCTTCGGCTGGAGGGTCACCCATGCCCGGGCGTGCCTGGACTACATCACCGAACGCCTGACGATCACCGGGGACACGACTCGAGCGTTCGAGTACCTGCGCCGTGACAAGACGGCGCTGGGCCGGTTCGATCTGGAGCTGCGGCGCTGGACCGCACTGTGCGCCGTCGTCCTCGGCCACCCCCACCACCCGGCACTAGCGGTCCGCGACGGGCTGCTGGAACGGCTGATGCGCGGGCAGCGCACCGCCAAGCTGCTCACCGACGAGCGACTCGTACGCGCGCTGATCACCACCAGCCCCGCCCGCGCCGCGGCGCCCGAAGGCACGGTGCGGCCCGACCTGCGGGTGGTGTGCGATGCCTGAGCCCCGGGGGCAGAAGCAGGACACCGCGGAAGGTGTGTTGCGCCTGGACGTCGCCGTCGACGCGATCACTGTCGGCGAACGGCACCGACACGACCTCGGCGACATCGATGCCCTTGCGGCGTCGATCGACCAGTTCGGGCTGCTGCAGCCGATCACCGTGACCCCGGACCTGGTCCTGGTGTGCGGGTACCGGCGCCTGGTCGCGATCCACCGTCTGGGCTGGACCACCACACGACCGTGGGTACGCAGCGGGATATCCGACCGGCTCCAGGAGGTGCTGGCCGAACGCGACGAGGAACAGCTGCGCAAGCCCCTTGATGATGTCGAAGCGGCGCAGCTGTACCGGGAGATCAAGCAGCTCCTGGCCGAGGACGCCGCACGCCGACAGTCGGACACCCGCTTCGGCGCGGAGAACGACGCCCCGGGCACTGCCACGGAGCCCGGAGAGGCGGGGGCTAATTCGGACATCGACGGTGGTGCCAAATTGGCACCACCGCGTGACCTGCGCGAACGCACTCGGGCCCAGGCAGCGCGCATGGTCACCGGGAAGGCGTCCTACTCCCGCCTGGACCGCATCGCGACCCTGTCCGACATCGCGCAGGACCCCGCCCGCCCCGAGCGGGTCCGGTCGCTGGCGGCCGAGGCCCTCGAACAGATCCGCGAGGGAGCGTCTGTGTTCCCGCTGTACGACGAGGTCAAGGCGGAGCTCGCCGCCACCGACCCCACCGCTCAAGCGGTGGAGCCGGTCAGCCAGGAGGAGGTCGACGAGGTCGTCGCCGCCGCGATCCAGCGGCTGAACGATCCCGAGTCGGATCGGGACGCGCGCGGCAAGGGCCGGCACTCGCTGCGGGCGTTCGCGCTGCTGTGGCAGGGCCTGGACGGGTGGTGGGAGCACTACGACCCCACCGATGTCGGCGCCGGCACCCACGATGCCGACTGGGCGGTGTTCGAGAACGTTCTGGACCAGACCACCCGGTTCGCAGCCGCCGCCCGCGCAGCCCGCGACCAGGCTCAGGCAGCCCGCCGCGACCACACGGAGGCATGACCATGATCAACCCACGACACCTCAGGTCATGGGTCTCCGAGCACCGCGCTCTCAGCATCCTGATCGCCGCACTGGTCCTCGTCTTCGTCGCCGTCGGGCTCCGGCTCACGACCCCGGGCACCACCCTCGAGGACGACGTCACCGCGTCGTCGGAGGCTCCCACCGCCACGGCGAGCGAGATCGAGAGCCCGGCCGACAATCCCATCAGCCCACCACCAGTGCCGAGTGCGCCGGTCCCTGAGACGACGAGCCCCGATGCGTTCGCGCGGTCGGTGGCCGAGACCGTGTTCACGTGGGATACGACCAACTCCAACCTGCCCGACCTGACCGAGCAGCTGCTGGTCGTCGCGGACCCGACTGGTGAGGAAACCCCGGGCCTATTGCTGGACCTTCGGACCTACGTGCCGACCTCGAAGGCATGGACGCACCTGACGCAGTACCAGACCCGGCAGTGGCTCGAAGTCACCGACGTCGTCGAGCCCGCCACGTGGCGCGACGCCCTGGCGCAGGCCCCCGACGGGGCTGTCCTCGAGGGCACGACCGCGCGCACCGTGACCGGGATACGGCACCGGGCCGGGACCTGGGACGGCGCTGCCGTCTCGGCGAGCTCGCAGGTGCAGTTCACGATCTTCATGGCCTGCGCCCCGGCCTACGAGCAGTGCCATCTGCTGCGCCTGTCCACCTCCGACGCCGCCCTGCTCTGAGGAACACCCATGATGCGCGTCCTCGCTGTCATCGCCGCGGTGGTGTTCCTGTTCGGGCCGCCCACCGCGCTGACCGCCTACGCCCTCCTGGCCCCCACCACCGGATGCCTGCCCGCTGGCAACACGGTGGGTCCGGTCGGGAAGCTGCCCACGCAGCTGACTGCGTCGACCACGGGTGGCGCGGTCGTGCGCCTGGACCGGGTCCAGCTCGGTCACGCCGCCACGATCATCACCACTGGCTCCACGACTCAGGGTGTGGGACGGCACGGGGTCCTGGTCGCACTCATTGCGGCACTGACCGAGTCACACCTGCGGATGCTCGCCAACCCCGGTGCCTACCCCGACTCGACGGCCTACCCGCACGACGGGACCGGGCAGGACCACGACAGCCTGGGCCTGTTCCAGATGCGGCCCGCGGTCGGCTGGGGAACCGTCGCCCAGCTCATGGACCCGAGCTATCAGGCCGCGGCATTCTTCGGCGGACCGACCGGCCCCAACCACGGGTCACCACGCGGGCTGCTCGATATCCCTGACTGGCAGCAGCTCTCCAAGGGCGCGGCCGCTCAGGCGGTGGAGGTCTCCGCGTTCCCGGACCGGTACGCGCAGTACGAGCCCGTCGCACGCGCGATCATGGAGCGGCTGACGTCCTCGCCTGATGCGACCGACGCCAAGCACGACGGCGCCTCGACCGTGTCGTCACGCGTCGTGTTCCCGCTGCCGACCGGCATCTGGACTCGCACGCACGGATTCGGGATGCGGATCCACCCGGTGACCGGTGTACGGAGACTGCACGCGGGGACCGACTACGCCGCCCCGGCAGGTACCCCGGTGCTCGCGCTGACCGACGGTGTCGTCGCCTACGCAGGCCCGGACCCACGCGCGGGCAACCTGCTCGTCATCGACCACACCCTCGCCGGGCCCGAGCGCCCGCAGCACGTGGCTTCCGCGTACTCGCACCTGAGCGACGGCTCCATAGCCGTGACCGAGGGCGACCTCGTGACCGCCGGGTCCCAGGTCGCGCAGGTCGGTTCCACCGGGCAATCCACCGGACCACACCTTCACCTGCAGATCCACCCCGGTGGGTTCGACGCCGACCCCACCGACCCCGAACCCTGGCTCGCGTCCCACTCCCCCACCGCCCTGGACGGCTCGGCCGCCCTGCCCGCCACAGGGTCCTGTCCGCATCTCACTGACGGATAGAACGAGCTCCCGCTCCTGGCATTTCGCTGCGGATCAGTGGTGCGACAACAGATGGCCCGAGGTGCAGCGACGGGCGTTGTTGATGTGCCACCGACTCCGATGTCGCCGCCAGGCGGGGATCGATCCAACAACCAACCGAGACAGAAAGCAATTCTGGCCAGGGATAGCGCCGCGCACTGTCAAAGTGCGACGATTGCCCGATGTTGGACGTGCTGATCGGCGCAGTTGTGGCAATTGGGTGCGCCGCGCTAGGCGTATGGGCCACCCTTCGCGCAGCAAGGCCGCGCCGGCCCGAACCCAAAGTGGTGTCGATGGACGCCATAGCGGAATCACATGGCCGAGAGAAACATGCTCCGGCGGGACTCGTCATCATCAGCCAGGAGTCCTCGATCGAATACGCCAACGATTCTCAGCGACTACTGGATAGCGAGCAGTTCCGCCCCGATCTCGAATATCTAAACCGGGCACTGCTCGACATAAAGCTGATGAATAGCGGAGGCGGCTCCGCATTCCTTACAGCCGTAATTCTAAGCATCGATCACGTCACAAGGATCCCGAGATTTTCACTACCCCCCATCGAAGCAGTCAGTGTATTGGAGAGTCGATTAGCACCCCAGGCTTTATACGGCGGAGTGCGGTTACCCGCGCCCTTGGCGGCCCCCGGTGCGCGGGTAACCGTACCAATTTCTCACGTGATTGCACCAGACGAAGGTGACCGGTTCCAGATTGAAGTCGGAGTGGGCACGCCCGATGTCATCGACTGGGTGTACATGATTTCTGTCGAGATGCAGCACGGTGCGGAACATAAGCGGATCGCGGGCCCAAAAGTCGCCTTCGCGTTCGAGGTCCGCCGAACGGACTCCATCAGTCCGAGGGCGATGAAGTCCGCGGTGGACTCGTTTTTCACCGAGGTCCGCGACCAACGAAAGCTCGTCGAGCAGGCGGCGGCCGCGCGCGGCGAAAAGCTCGACTGGGGACAGATCGGGACTCTGTCAAAAAATCGGCGGAGATACGACGGAGATCTTCTCCCGGCTTTTTGGCAGCCCAGAGCTGCCGTAAATAGGGAGATCGATCTATTCGAAGAGTCCTGCCAAATATTCTTGGCAGATCTCGGCGATTCTCATACTTTACCCTCCGGCCTGAAGAGAGTACGTCACGAAATAGAGGCCTGCATGGCGAAACTACCCGATCTCCGGGCCTACGCTAACAGATCAGGTAAGTTCCCTCTCTGATTTTTATTTTATTTCCTAAGGCGCCAAATGCCCGTAACAGTTTCCACGCTGCGGCCGGCGGCATCCATCTTCGACTGATATCGGGGCGCCGCAAGGTTGCTCCAGATGACCCTCCTGGGTGACCTTCTGGGCCTGGCCAACCACCGCTTGCCCGCCGTTGGCCGAACAGACCGGACCAAGAGCGAACTACCTACGCATTCAGCCCACCCACCGCCCTGCGGGTGCCCGAACTCCAGCAGGTTGCCAAGCCAGGCCCGAATGCCGACCCTTCGGCCGGCTGCTGCCGCACACCTGCGCCCCATGACAAGCTCACCAATCTCCTTCGCGGTTGCCCCGATCCTGGTCGCGGGAGTTGGCCCGAACTTCGGCGCGGTAGCCAGTAGTCGCCTGTACTGGATCATCGGGGCCCTCTTGACCGTCGCCATGGTCGTCGCCGTCGCGACGTTCATCGTCTGCGCATTCGTCTGGGCCATCGCATCGGCGTCCGGCAACTGGCAGACCACGACCAAGGCTCGCACCGGCGTCCTTGTCTCCGTCGCCGGCGCCGTTCTCGACGGCGCAGCCCTGGCGTGGACGAACTGGCTGATCGACCTCGGCCACATCCTCTAGCAGCTCCCCCGATGCTCAGTCTGGCGGCCCCCATTGGCGCCGGCGGCACACCTATCCAGCGCAGACACCACCGCGCTGAGGGAGAACCGCCATGCTGCCCATCCAGACCGCCACCCACGCCGCGTCCGTCGCGGCCACCAACATCGCCGAGCACGCCACCCTGATCGCGGCAGGGATCGCAACCCGCGTACCCGAGGACATCGACATCCGGCCGAACACCCGTGGCCTACCCGGGATCCCCCAGCTGAAGGAGATCGTCGGCGCGATCATGAGCATCGGCCTGATCCTGGCCGTGGTCGCCCTGATCATCGCCGCGATCGTCTGGGCCTTCGGCGCCAACTCCTCCAACCCTCACCTCGCCGGCCGCGGCAAGACCGGGATCCTGGTCGCCGCCACGGCCGGCGTGCTGTGCGGGGCCGCCGTCGCCCTAGTGAACTTCGGCTGGGACCTCGGGCAGCAGATCTGATGGACATCTGCTCCCTCCCCTTCGTCGCCCAGGTCTGCGCGGGATCCGCAGCGACAGCAGCCTCGCCGATCCAGCCGTTGGCGGACCTGGTCGGAGACCTGGCTGCCTGGGTCATGGAAGGCATGTGGTCCCTGATGGTGACCACGACCATGACCGACGTGACAGGCGTGCAGTTTCGCCGGGTCTACGCACTCGTGTTCGGGATCGCGATCCTGGTCATGCTGCTGTTCTTCCTGCTCCAGGTCATCACCGGCATGGTCCGCCGCGACCCCGGCGCCCTCGGGCGCGGCGTCCTCGGGCTCGGCAAGTCGATCCTGGGCTCGTTCCTCGTGGTCACGCTGACCGCTGCGTTGCTGGAGATCACCGACCAGCTCTGCCACGGCTTGGTCCAGGCAGCCGGGACCACCATGGAGCAGGTCGGCGACCGGCTGATCGTCATGGTCACCGGCATCTCCATCTCGTCCACGGTGGTCGGGGTCGGGCCGCTGTTCGCGGTGTTCCTGGCGGGGCTGGCGTTCACCGGGGCGTTCACGGTCTGGATCAGCCTGCTGGTGCGCTCCGCCCTGATCCTGATCGCCATCGCCCTCGCACCGCTGGCCTTGGCCGGGGCGTCGTGGGACGCGACCCGTGGGTGGGTGACCAAGTGGGCTACGTTCACGATCGCACTGATCGTGTCCAAGCTGGTGCTGGTGGTGATCTTCCTGATCGCGACCGAGCAGATGTCCGCACCGATCCAGGCCGACATCGCCTCCGTGGCCGAACCCCTCACGGGGATCGTGCTCCTGGTCATCGGTGCGTTCGCGCCGTACTTGACGTACAAGTTCCTCAACTTCCTCGGCTTCGACCTCTACCAGACGATGACCACCGAGACCGACGCCAAGGAAGCCCTCAACCGTCCCGTCCCCTACCTGCCCGGCGGATGGCCCCGCCCGAACCCGGCCAAGGTTCTGGACTCCGGCGGAGGCAGCGGCGGTGGCGGTGCCGCTGACGGTGCGGGGGGCGGCGCCAGGGCCACGACTGCATCGGGCGGTACCAGCGTGGGCGGCAGTACCGGGGCGGCGGGAGCGGGCACCGAGGCCGGGACGGGTGCGGGCGCAAGCTCCGGGGCCACGGCGACCGGGGCTGCCGGTGCTGGAGGTCCGGTCCTCGCGGGCGCTGCACTGGCCAAGACTGCGTTCGACTCCGGCGGCAGGACCGGGCAGGCCCTGGGCGGCCAGGCCGCACAGACCGGCGAGGACGCGACCGCCCCCGCCGGCGACCAGCCCGCACCGGCCGGTACCCCGTCCGGTGCACGCCCGACGGCCCCGGCCAGTGACGGCTCGCAGCCGTCGGCAGCGCTCCGGGAGCAGCCCGGGATCTTGTTCCAGGACGGGGAGTAAACCCATGAGCGACCAAGCGCAGACGGGCGGACCGCTTCGCGCGGTGAAGTTCTCGCGCCTCTCCAAGCGGGCCCTGCTCCTGGGCCTCACAGCGACCCAGCTGGCCACCATCGGCATCGGTGGCCTGCCTCTGGTGATCGCGCTGTACACCGGCACCGGAGCCCACTACGCGATCGTCCTGCTCGCTGGGGCCGCGGCCGCCGCACTCGTGCCGGTGGGAGGGCGACAGGCGATCACCTGGGTCCCTATCGCGGGCTCGTGGGCCTGGCGCACCGTGACCGGGCAGCGCGACTTTCGCGCCCGCACCACCGGCCGGGTGGCACGGCCACGCCCTGCCGGAACCCTGGCGCTACCCGGTGACGCCGCGGCGCTGCGTCAGTACACCGACCCGATCACCGGGGCCGTCCTCGTCCACGACCCGCACGCCGCAACTCTGACCGCTCTGCTGCCGGTCACCCACCCGGCGTTCATGCTCCTGGACCCCGGCGAGCAGCAACGCCGAGTCACCGCATGGGGACGCGTACTGGCCACGGTCTCCCGATCCGGGCACATCGCCGCCCTGCAGGTCACCGAACGCACCCTGCCCGGCTCGGGTGCCTCGCTGGCCGACTGGTGGCAGGCCCACGGCACCCACGATGAGTCCTTCGCCAGCAGGACCTACGCCGACCTGATCGGCCGCGCCGGACCTGCCGGGGAACAGCACGCCACCACTATCGCCCTGTCCCTGGACCTGAATGCCGCCGCCCGCACGATACGGGCCGCCGGAGGCGGGCTGCGGGGCGGCGCCACGGTCCTGCGTCAGGAGGTCGAGACTCTGACCATCGCGCTCCGCGCCGCCGACCTCACCCCCGGTGAGCCGTACGACGCAGGGCGGCTCGCGGTCCACCTGCGCACCTCGTACGACCCGGCCATCGGCCCGGCCCTGGAACGCCATCCCACCCTCGGCCGGGAACTGGCCGCCGCTGGGCCCATCGCAGTGACCGAGACCTGGGGGCAGCTGCGCGCGGACGGCGCCCGCCACTGCGTGCTGTGGATCGCTCAATGGCCCCAGTCCCCGACGTACCCCGGTTTCCTCGCCCCTCTGCTGCTGTCCTCCGGCGTCGAACGGACCATCTCCCTGACCTACCGGCCCGTGCGGACGGACGCCGCGATGCGCGAGCTGCGGCGCCGTCGCACCGGGCACCTGTCGGATGCCACCCAGCGCGCCCGCATGGGACAGACCTCCGACGCGACCGACCAGGCCGAGCTTGCCGACGTCCTGCAGCAGGAAGCTGACCTCGCCGCCGGGCACAGCCTCCTGACCACCACGGGTCTGATCACCATCAGCGCGCAGGACGCCGAGCGGCTCGAGCACGACGTCGCCGCCGTCGAGCAGGCCGCGATCCAGGCAGGGGTCGAGACCCGACGGCTCTGGGGGCAGCAGGCGCAGGCGTTTGCTCGCACCGTCCTGCCCAGCTGAGCCGAGGCGCGCCCCACCGAACTGCCGCGGGGATGCCCGAGCACCTGCGAGGCATGAACGCACCCACACTCCAGCTCAACACGGGGCCGGTCGTCACCCAGGTCGGCCCGCGCTACCTCTCGCTGCAGCACACCGGCGACGAACCTGGCGAGAACGGCAGCGTTCGGCATCGGTACAGCTACCTCGTCATCAACCAGCAGCCCGCCGGGCAGCTGCACCGCGCCACCGACCTGCACAACCAGGGCCCTGTCGATACCGATGCAGCCATGTGCTACCTGCTCGGGCACCTGTGGGCCATCGGACACACCGTCCGTGACTGCGAACCCGACGAGTCCATGGACTACCTGCCCCAGTGGCTGCGGACCATCACGGTCGACTTCCTCGACGAGCTCATGGAAGGCATGGAACTGCACGAGGAGGTGCTGGTCAGGCCGACCGACAAGACGTTCGACCTCGACGACCCCGAGGCCTGACCCGTCTTCGACGACCGCCCTGAACCCCTCTGCGTCCGAGAAGGAGCCACCATGACCGCCTCCCCCTCACCCTGGGCCCTCGGCTCGCACCCCACCGAGATGGATGCGGACCCGGTCGAGACCGCTGCTGCCATCGCGAAGACGATGCGGCGCCTGGCCCGCGAGACCAGCAGCCTGACCACCCTGGACCACCAGGCACCCAAGATCACCGAGGAGCTCCTGAGCGCACTGAGGGAAATGGCCACGGTCACCACGCACCTGGCCCGCCTCAGCTACGAGCAACCCGCGCCCCCGACGCCGGCCGGCGACCTCGGTGCCTTCCCCCGTCGCACGCCTGCCGTGAAGGCGGCTGACGGGTTCACCGATGCCACCAACCTGATCTACCTCGTCTGCCAGCCCCTGGCCGGCGCCAAGAACGAGACCACCCGCCTGACCAACCCCACACCGCCGAACCCCAGTTCTGGCCACTCCCGACGAGAGGAGCCCACGCACCAGCCCTCGCTGTAGCCGCTACCTGCGGCCAGTACCGGTCGCAGTCGATGTCCACATGTCATGACCGGCACTGCCCCTACCATCGGCCGCACGGGACAGTTCGAACCCGCGCGGCCGGTGCCATGCCCGACCGCCGACAGCTTGACCCGATCATGCTGGCGTACGTCGGAGCACACCTGTCCGGCATGAGCAACGCCTCCCCCAGCACCCGAATGCTGGTCGCACGCCATGCGGGTTCTCTTCACCTGGCGCTGTGGCACGACGGGGCCACACCGGACGAGCACGGCGGCTACCGCCAGCGGTACGGCTACCGCATCGCCGATGCCACCGTTCCCGGCGCGTTGCCACACGACGGGCGGGACATCCATTCCGGCGTCGGCGCCGACGTCGACACCACCGCGGGCATGACCTCTCTCGTAGCGTTCCTGTCCGCGGCGGCCGAGGCCTACCGGTACCAGATGAGCAACCCGCTCAGCGCCCCGGAGAACCTGAACCTATTCCCCGCTTGGGTCACCGAAGCCGCCTACCTCAACTCCGACGAACTGACCACGCTCGCCCTCGAACTGGAGCACCCCGACGGCCTCGGGCCCAACGAGCCGGCCACGGCGGACCCATCACCGATCACATCTTCTGATCCAGAGCCCATCGACGAGAGGCCGGCATGGCCGCCCGGGCGGTACTACTCGGTGGTCTTCCTCCAGGACACGGAAGGACACGCCGTGGTGGATCTCCTGCAGGAGCAGGGCACCCAGGCCGCGATCGACCACCTCGCGCAGTGGGACTACGGGTCCGAGACCCTCGAGGCGGCCCTGTTCAACCAGGACTACCACGCCGACGTCCCGCGCTACTCGGGCACCCGCGAAGCCAGCGACGGCCCGTACGTCCTGAGCTTCCAGCCCGGTCTGGGCACGGTGCACCTGCTGCGTGAGTTCCCCGCCCAGGCCCCGGATGGCTGGCCCAACCGGTACACCGGCGTCAGCGACCCGGCCCCCGGCGCCGCGGTCGCACGCACGGATGTGCGGCAGGCGACTGCACCCCGTACCGCAGCTCGCCACGTGATACATCCCGAGCCCCCAAGAACGAGGCCCGACGACGGCCTGTCCCTGTGACGGCATGAGCAGCTGACGGCGCCGGCCACGCACCTGCTCGGTGTTCACGTTCACCGAGGCACAGGGAGCTCGTCATGGAGACCACCAACCCGCAGCACGACGCCGAGGACGCCGCCGAGGCCCTGCGCCGGCTGGCGCACTCGACGCAGAAGCTCGACGACCCCGCGGACACCTACTGGGTAATCACCGACCTGGCCGCCGTGGTCCGCCGCCTGGAACAGGTCACCACCCAGGTCCAGGCCGCCCACCGCGACAACGTGGACCTGGCCCATGACGACCTGGGCGCGGCCGCACCCGGGCAGGTCCATGCCCTGACCGCGGTCGAGCATCTGCGCAAGGCCGTCGAGCTGTTCGGCCGGGCCTACGTCAATCTCGACCTGGCCATGGGCCACTCCGGTGCCATCGCCTGGTACCCCGCCACCAACACCACCGCGGCCGCTGCGGGAGGGCGGCCCCGCGCCCAGGCGCGTCACGCCCGGCACGAGAGCGACACCGACGGCGCCCTAGATGTGCCGCGTGTCCGGACCGCCAAGCGGTCGCGATGACCACCTCAGGCCCCGGCCAGGGTACGGAACGGACTTCCCACCCCGGCAGCGCCCTACCGCCGGAGCCCGAGCGGTTCCACACCGCGACCCTGACCACCGGCCGCGAACAGAGGTCGGTCCGCCGTGCTCGCCAGCGGGCCGCGTCCGCTGTGCTGGCCCGGGCCCGTCAGGACCGGATGCAGTCCGCCCGGCAGCGCCTGGACGCGGAACGGGCTGAGACTCAGGGCCTGCGGTTCCTGCGCCGTTCCGGTGACCACGGCCCGGCGACGCTGCGCACTCCCATCCGGTTCCGGGTCGCGCAGCATCAGGACACGTCCGCGACTTGGGGCGCGGCGTACCCGTTCCTCGCCGAAGGCGGCCTTGGAGCCGACGGCGTGTTCGTCGGCCGCGACCTGCACTCCGGATCCTCGTTCGTCTACGACCCATGGGTGCTCTACCAGCGGGGCCTGGTCACCGCACCGAACATGGTCGTGGCCGGGATCGTCGGCGCCGGCAAGTCCGCCCTGGCCAAGGCCCTCTACCTGCGCTCCCTCGCGTTCGGGCGCCGCGTCTACATCCCCTGCGACCCCAAAGGCGAACACACCGCCGTCGCCCACGCCGTCGGCGGCCGAGCCATCGCCCTGGGCCCTGGGATGACCGCGCGGCTCAACCCGCTCGACGAAGGCCACCGCCCAACCGGGACCGACGACGCGGAATGGGCGGAGCAGGTCGCCGCCCGGCGGCGGACCCTGGTCGGCGCGCTGACCGAGGCCATGCTCGACCGGCCGCTGCACCCGGTCGAGCACACCGCGATCGACATCGCCCTGGACGCCACCATGCGCGCCAATGACGTGCCGGTCCTGCCGACCGTCGTCGACCACCTCCTGGCCCCCGACAAGAACGACGACCTCGACGGGCGGCTGACGGAGGACGGGCGCCACGTCGCTCACGCATTGCGCAGGCTCGTGCGCGGTGACCTTGCCGGGTTGTTCGACGGTCCTTCGACCGTCACGTTCGATCCATCGCTGCCGATGCTGTCCCTGGACCTGTCCAGGGTCGCGGAGAACAACTCCGCCCTTAGCGTCCTGATGACCTGCGCGTCAGCATGGATGGAAGGCGTCCTGGCCGACCCCGACGGCGGGCAACGCTGGGTCGTCTACGACGAGGCCTGGCGGCTGATGTCCCACCCGGCGCTGCTGCGCCGCATGGACGCGCACTGGCGTCTGGCCCGCCACTACGGCATCGCGAACATGCTCGTCATCCACCGCCTGTCTGACCTGGACAACGTCGGCGACACCGGCACCGCGCAACGCTCGCTGGCCGCCGCCCTGCTGGCCAACGCAGAGACCCGGGTGATCTACCGGCAGGAGACCGACCAGCTCGGCGCCACCGCCCAAGCACTGGACCTGACACGGACCGAGGCCACGCTGCTGCCCACCCTCGGCCTGGGGCAGGGCCTGTGGCGCATACGGAGAAGGTCCTTCCTGGTCCAGGCACAGCTCCATCCCGACGAAGCCCGACTCTTCGAAACTGGAGCCAAGGCATCAGGGGCTCGGCCGCAAGCATGATGTCCAGGAGCACCGAACTCGCTCGTGAATTGCAGGCAGATAGCAAGCATTCCGCACGCATTCTGAAGACAGTTCGCAAGCAGGCAGGCTGGCATCGCCGCGCAGTCGGATAGATCCGTCGCAACCATTGCCAATGACTAGCAGCGACCTATCGCAACCAATTTCTCCCCTATGGATAGATGCTTCGCAATGATGTATCGATCCGCACCTTTCATGGCGATGACCTGCGTCGATACCAGAGTTACAGACTCCCGGAGTACCGAACTCCGGAAGTCTGGAGAATCCAGACTGCCAACCTCCGGGAGTCCGGAAATGCGAAGTTTTGGTGCCGTTGACAGTCCACGATGGGGCATCTATGTTCTCCGCCATGAACCAGGAATTTCTGAAGAAGTGCGGGACATGTCTCCGGCGACGTCCAGTTGCAGAATTCGCCAGATCATCACGACGCTCGCGCGACGGTCTGGCGAACGTCTGCAAGGCATGTGTGAGGCTTCTGAACGCCGTCCGCACCGGCCAGCTCGACGAACCGGACGCGCCGGTCGGATCCGTCGACACTGTCCTGTTCGACCACGGGTACCAGTGGCGGGTCCGTCGTCCTCGCGGGGGCCTGGCACAGGTCCGGGTGCTGCACGGGCCCGACGGTCGGCCGGTGGACGTGTCCGTCGCGATCGCTCAGATCGAGACAGTTCTTGGCGTCTCGGTCAATTGCTGGCGGCCCGCAGAACGTCGGCATGTCTGCCGTCAGTCGTGCTGCAGGCGGCGCCACCGCCCCTGACCGAATTCTCGGACGCGTCGCCGCTGAGCGTCTGACGGTGCGGACGCACCTGGTGGGTACCAAAAGGACCACACCAGGGGGCACAGCATGGACGAGCAGGAGCCGCACCGCACAGAAACAGAAGAGGATCTGACGCGGGCCCCGGAGCGGGACCTGGCGGAGATCGCCGAGATCGCCGGGGATGAGCGCAGCGCGCGGGTCGTCCTGGCCCTGGGGTGTGAGCCCGGTGACGAGCTCGCACCCCAGCTCGTCTCCACGCATGGCGCCGTCGAGCTGGTGCGGCGGATCGCCGACGGCTCGCTCCAGCACGAGAGCCAGCGTCTGGCCCGCTGGCGCCAGGACGTCGTCAGCCGGCTGGACCTCGCGGAGGTCAGCCGGGTGCTGCTGCGCACCGAGGTGCTCGGGCTGGGCACCCTGATTCCCGGTGAGCCCGGCTGGCCGATGCTGGCCGGGGACCCATCGACCCATCCGCTGGTGCTGTGGACCCGCGGTGACACGTCGCACCTGACCAGCAGCGCGCCGCGGGTGGCAGTGGTCGGGGCACGTATCCCCACCGCCTATGGCCGCGACGTTGCCCGCACCCTGGGGGTGGACCTGACCGATCGAGGAGTCACGGTGCTCGGGGCCGGCTGGCCGGGCATCGACGCCACGGTGTTCCACGGCGTCGCGCTCGGCGGTGGACCAGCGATCGCAGTGCTGCCCGCGGGGCTGGACCGCCGCACCTACCCCGCCGACGAAGCCGCGCTGTTCCGGTCGACCGTGTCGACCGGGGGCGTCCAGGTCACCGCATGCCCGCCAGGCCGGCCGTCGAGCCGCGCCCGCGCCCAGGCCCGTAACCAGCTCGTGGCTGCGCTGGCCGACGCCGTCGTGGTCACCGAGGGCGCCTACCGCTGCGCAGCGATCAAGGTCGCCCAGCACGCCGTTCGCCTCGGCATCCCTATCGGCGCCGTTCCCGGGCCGATCACCAGCGTCACGAGCTCCGGCAGCAACGAGCTGCTGCACGCGCGCGTGGCACGCATCATCACGCACGCCACCGACGCGATGAACCTGATCACCGCACCTCGCCCAGCCACACCGGCCCCAGCCGGCGGCTCGTCCGGCCACAAGCTCGTGCCGCCCGGCCCGGGGCCCGACGGGCCGCCGCCACCGCCCGCGTTGATCCCGCTCTGAAGCCAGGAGACGCCCGAGACCTGACCGCGCCCCACGATCTGGAGACAGTGATGACTGATGAACTGATGCTTCCCCAGGTGTGGGAACTCCCAGTGCTGCGGGCGGTGGATGCCATCAGGCTCCTGCCCGGCCTGGGCCCGGACCATGTGGAGTTCGACCGGGTCCGGTTCGCCGCACCGAGCATGGGCGGCCCTGCACGGTCAGCGATGATCCATGCCTACCAGCCCGTGACCAGGGTGCCGTTCACCGTGAAGTTCGCTCTGCGCGGCACCACCTATGCCCTGCAGGGGCACGGTCCCCAGCCTCTGGCTGTCGCCGACGTCGCCACCCTGCTGTGTGTGCCCATGTCCAGCGCCGACAGGGTCGTCACCTTGCTCAAGGCCGGGCTGACCGGAGCGCTGAGAATCCACAACAAGGTACATAGTGCACCTGGGTTGGCCGGAACGTCGCGGCCGGATCGCTCGCTGCCCTTCCCCCTGGCACCTGGTGATGGACGGGCCGTCAACACACCGAGCCACGCGGAGCCGTGGCCGTTCGCCGCCCGCACCGGAGCGCCCGGCTCATCGGGTCCTGCCCTCTGAACGCACGCACCCTCCCGCCCGCGCGTTCGACGCGAGGGGACACGACACGGGCACGTCGAACTGCCGTCACCGGTTGAACTTGGCTGGTCGATCCGTCATCGCGGTGAGTTCGCCAAGCCCGGTTCGGGTGGCTGCTCGGTGGGGCGCCCGACGATTCGGTCGCGGTCGGCGCGCCAGCGCCCGATGAGGTAGCCGCCGAAGAACGCCAACAGGATGACCGCTGCCATCAGCAGTGCCATCAGTTGGCTTGTCACGAAAGCCCCGCGCCTGAGCCCACGTGGCAGGCCGGCCGCGCGGCGACGTGATGGCCGGGGACCGGTCGGTTCACTGCGGCAGCGTCGTGTTTCACCCTCTCATCGTGCCCGGCGTCCGTGTTCTGCACGACCGGGAACACCCACGCGAGCGCGAGCCGCACTCGCTGCACAGGGGCAGATAGGCGGCTCCCGCCCTCTCGAATTACCGGCAACCAGGGCATGGTGTCGCTGACGCACCTTCCTCCCACAGGACCTGTGGGAGGGCCAGATGCGTAACGACACCCGCTCGCTCGAGCAGAAGATCGCGGACCGTGAGACCAAGCTCGACGCGCTGCGTGAGCAGCTCACCAGCGCCGTCGAGCGGCTGGTCACCGGTGATGACTGGCGGCGCGCGATCGAGTTCGCCGCCCGGTTCCGGAGCCGGTCGTTCAACAACACCCTGCTCATCTGGGCGCAGCACGCCGCGGCCCATGAAGCGGGGCGGGTCCCGGACCCGTACCCGACCCGTGTTGCCGGTTTCAAACAGTGGAAGGCCCTGGAGCGGAGTGTAGACAAGGGCCAGGCCGGCTATCAGATCCTCGCCCCCGTCACCGCACGGGTCGCGGTCACCGAAGACGGATCATGGCGCCGCTTGGGCAAGGGCGAGAAGCCGGAGCCAGGCGAGATCGCCAAGAGCCGCATGGTCGGGGTCCGGCCCGCCTACGTCTGGGACGTCTCCCAAACATCGGGCGAGCCGATCCCTTCGCAGCCCATGCCGACGCTGCTGCAAGGCGAAGCGCCACCAGGACTGTGGGACGGTCTGGCCGACCAGGTCCAGGCCGCAGGCTTCACGCTCCACGACGCCCCGAACTCCGCCTCCATCGACGGCGCAAATGGCGTGACGCACTGGCTCAAGCGGACCGTCCACGTCCGCGCCGACATGGAGCCGGCTGCCCGAGTCAAGACGCTCGCCCACGAGCTCGGGCACGTCATCCTGCACGACAGGGACAACGTCGACGCCGTCGTCCACCGAGGCATCGCCGAGGTCGAGGCTGAGTCCTTCGCCCTGATGATTGCCGCCTCGCACGGCATGAACACCGAGCAGTACACGGTGCCCTATGTCGCGACCTGGGCCTCCCGCGTGCCCGGGCAGGAACCGGTAACGACCATCCAGCAGACCGCTGCACGCGTCCGTAGCGCGGCCCTGCAAGCCCTCGACCGCCTTGAGACACCACAGGTCTCGGACGGCGAACCACCCACCCCAGCAGGCTCCACACCGGTGGCCGACACCAAGAAGACAGGGCAGCCGCACACAGCGCCACCTGTCGAGCGATCAGCACCCCTGCGGGCTGCTCCGAGCACGCCGCCCACAGCAGGGCCGGCACTGTGAACCGCCGACAGGTGCCGGTGACGCTGCCCCGAGCTCGCTTCGATATCGACGTCGACGGGCACCTGACGGTCACTGTCGATGGCCAGCTCTGGCAGCCCTCGTCCAACGATCCGACCAGGCCCGCCCTGGGTACGGTGCGGCTGGGTCGTAGGGATGTCCCGTGGGCCCGGCAGCAGGTCGCGAACGACCTGGACACCCCCATCCGTGTCGAGACCGTCGACCGCGGGCGGTCCCGCACCGACATCGTCCTTCCCGACGGCTACCAGTCCACAGATCCGGATCGTCCTGAGGCGACTGGCGAGGGCTCGGGCCCGTATGCGCCGGGTGAGCCGGTCGTGGTCAGTGTCGTCATCGACCACACCCACGCCGACGAGCACGGGCAGGTGCACTACGGGCTGCCGGCCGCGCTCGGCAACCGAGCAGTTCTGGTACACGGCGAGATTTCCGGGACCACCCTCCCACTGGACCTGTCGCCGCTCCCAGAGCCGCCCACCGATGCGGTCCAGGCGCCTTCGCGATCGTCGTTCATGAGCCGCAACCGCAATGCCCGCCAGAGTCAGCCCCGTTCAAGCACCACCCCGCGTCCCGCCGAGGACGCACCTGCGCCAGCACGTCGGGATGCACCTGATCACGGCTTGGGGTCGCTGTGAAGACGCCGTCCTCCGCGCCTGGGCGCGCGATGGGTGACGAGCTGACCGACCTCGGCCTGATCACTCTCGGGGCGGTGCTCGGACTGGCCGCCGTGCTGCGCACGGCCGGCAGCCTCGCGGCCTGGGCCACCGGGGCCAGCGCACCGACCGGGAGCGCACTCACAGGGCTGGGTGTCCTGCTCCGACCGGCCAACCCCGCCGTCGTGCTCGGAGCAGACGGTCTGCACCCGGTCGCGTATTGGGTCACGTTCTCTCTGCTCCTCGGTGTCGTGGGTGTCGTGCTCTGGCAGGTGACCAACGCCGTCCTGGGAATGAACCACCGCCATACCCGCGACCCGCACCACACCCCCGGCACGGCGACCCGTCGCGACGTCGCGCAGAGCGCCTCGGAACGGGTCCTGCTCAAACGGTCACGCACCCTGCGCCCATCGCTGCGCAAACCCACAGCGCCGGAGGTCGGGTACCAGCTGGGGGCAGCGCACGGGCAGGGCGTGTGGGCCTCGGTCGAGGACTCCCTCCTGGTGCTGGGTCCGCCGCGGTCGGGCAAGGGCCTGCACATGGTGGTCAACGCGATCCTCGACGCCCCCGGGGCGGTCGTGACCACCTCAACACGACCCGACGCCCTGACCGTCACCCTCAAAGCACGAGAACGTGTCGGCCCGGTCGCGGTCTTCGACCCGCAGCACCTGGCCAAGGGCCTGCCGGCCGGCCTGCGGTGGTCGATCGTCCGCGGCTGCGAAGACCCCCTCACGGCTATGATCCGCGCCACCGGCCTGGCGTCGGCCACCGGGCTAGGTGGGGGTGGGACGGAGAACGGCGGGTTCTGGGAAGGCATGACCCGATCCGCGCTGCAGGCCATGCTGCACGCCGCCGCCCTCGACGGGCGATCGCCCAGGGACCTGTTCGCGTGGTCCAACTCCCCCTCGGCCGCCGAGGACGCCGCCGCGATCCTCGCGTCCCACCCCGACGCAGCCACGGGGTGGGGACAGTCGCTGGAGTCGATCATCCAAGCCGACCCCCGCACCCGGGACAGCGCCTGGATGGGTGTCAAGCAGGCTCTGGCCTGCCTGGCCGACCCCCGCGTCCTGGACTCGGTGTCTCCCGGACAGGACGAGTCGTTCGACCCCGAGGCGTTCTTGCGGGACAACGGCACGCTCTACCTCCTGGCCACTGGGGCCGGGTCGGTGACGTCCGGGCCGTTGGTGGCGGCGTTCATCGAGGACCTGGTCGAGACCGCCCGGCACCTCGCTGCCGCCTCACCCGGTGCACGCCTGGACCCGCCCGTGCTGCTGGCGCTGGACGAGATCGGCAACCTCGCCCCCCTGCCCTCGCTGCCAACCCTCATGGCCGAAGGCGGCGGCACCGGACTGACCACCATGCCGGTGCTGCAGTCCCTCGCTCAGGCACGAGACAAGTGGGGCGAGAACGCGGCCAACGCGATCTGGGACGCCTCCATCGTCAAGGTCATCCTCGGCGGCTCCTCATCCTCCAAGGACCTGGCGGACTTCTCGAGCCTGATCGGGGAACGCGACGAGTTCACCGACACCCACATCCGCGGCGAGCGAGGAGCTCGCACCCTGCAGCGGGCCGTGCGCAGGGTCGCGATCATGCCGCCGCAGGCGATCCGGATGCTGCCGTTCGGCATCAGCTTGGTCCTGCTGCGCGCTGCCCCGCCGATCATCTCCGACCTGCGCACCTGGACCACCCGACCCGACGCCGACCAGCTCACCACGGACCGCACCCAGGTCGAGGCCCTCCTGCAGGCGACCGCCCGCACCAGGCATCACACGGCCGACTTCCACGACCAGTCACAGCCCGGAGATGGCCCCGTGCCCGAGCAGGACGAACCACCGGAGGAGAGCTCGTGATGGACGACAACCCGTATGCCGACGACGAGATCGAATCGGCGTGGCAGCGCGCCGACGACCTCGCGATCCAGGACCACAACAAGACCGACGCCTCAAAGGTGCACGCCATGGTCGGGTTCCGGCTCTGGACGGCGCTGCGGGACCTCGGAGCGATCCACGGCCGGATGCTGGTGACCGGCATCGACCCGCACGAGTTCGCCCAGCTACCACGTGACCGGGTCCAGGTCATGGACGGAGACGGGTACGGGATGCTGGTCGCCGACATCCCACCCGACCGGCCACGCACCGACGATGGCACGGACGACCCGCACGAAGTGTCGGTGGAGTCGTTGGTCGATGAGCCGGGCAGCCTGTACGACGTCGTGATCCACAACGCGCACCTCGGCGACGTCACGGTCCACCAACCTGGGCTTCGCGAGCACTTCCTGCAGATTCGGCATGTGGCCCTGCTCACCGGCCTGGCTCGTACCAGACCCGGTGGGCTCTTCGCCGCGTTGATGCCCCGCGAGGTCATGGACGACCCCCACCCTGGGGTACGGGAGGCGGTCACCGCCCTTGGCGACGTGCTGGGCGCCGTCCGGCTGCCTGGCGGGGCGCTGCGCAACGTCGCCGGCTGCGACAACCCGACCGACCTGATCCTGGTCCGTCGGCGCCCGGATCAGGATGTGCCGACCGATCAGTCCGCCTTTCTGCATGTCGAGCATCTGCTGCCCCCGAGCGGTATTCCTCGCGGCCACGAACACGTCAACCGCTACTACGCCGAAAAGCCCTGGCAAGTGCTGGGCACTCTCGATGCCCGGCCAATACTCGGCGGGTTACCCCGTCTCACCGTGCGGCCCGATGACTCGCCTCTGGCAGACCAACTGAGCCGGTCCCTGCGGCGGATCGTGCGCTCGGCGCGGTCCCGGAACCTGGTCGCGGGACCTGGGCCGCGCCAGGCGGACAGCCCGCACCCCGCACGTGGACCATCCCACCGGCCCGAGCCTCCGCACGGGCCAGAGATCGACCTGTAGCCCCACCCAACCGGGCCCACCCAGGGCGCCGTGGGCCGACGACCTGCGCATGACGGTCCGCGACCGCCCTTGGGCCCCGTGCCGGTGAGGTACGGCACCCGACCGGTCCTTGCGCGGTCGTGGGTGCGGTGCGGGTTGCGCACCTGCCCTACGGCATCACCTGCGCGGAAGGGAGCCCACGGTGAGTACAGCGTTTCACGATGACCGGTCCTTCTCGATGGGTCACCCGGCCGTTCTGGCCGACATCCTGGCCGTGCGCGACCATGCCCAGACCAGCGCCGCCGAGGCACACGCTGCCTTGGCGAAGCAGATCTGGTCCGTGCTGCGTGCCCTGGGCGTGACCGGCGGCCGGATGCTGGTCCGCGGCCTCGACCCGGAGAGCCTGGCCAGCGCCCTGCCTGTCCAACGGGCCCCGCATCCCGGCCGCCTCGGGCAGCTGCACGGTGCGATCCCTCGCCCCGGGACCCAGCACCGGGACCTGGTGCTGACCGAGTTCGATCCCGGGTTCACGCCAGGCGTGTTCGACATCGTGCTCCTCAACGCGCCGAACTCCGACGTCGTCCACCACGATGGCCGGTTCCGGTTGGAACGGTGGCGCGAGCACAACCAGGACGTCCTGAGCTCTGTGGCCTACACCGCGCCGGGTGGCCTGGTCGCGGCCGTGGTCAGTGCCGACGTCCTGGACGCCGCGGACGCAGCCCCGCGCAGGGCCATGGCGGTGCTGGCCGATCTGCTCGGTGCCGTGCGTCTGCCAGCGGGTGCGCTGCGCAACGTACCCGGGTGCGACAACCCCGTCGACCTCCTCATCCTGCGCCGCCGTGCCGATGATCAACCAGGTCGTGGTGCCCGGTTCGA
Organism: Promicromonospora sp. NPDC057488; assembly: GCF_042802395.1. NCBI lineage: Bacteria > Bacillati > Actinomycetota > Actinomycetes > Micrococcales > Promicromonosporaceae > Promicromonospora > Promicromonospora sp. NPDC057488. The sequence continues at coordinate 14,946 of NZ_JBHVEG010000002.1, read as the reverse complement.
GACCAGCGTGCCGTTGCGGCTCGACGGTGTCCCGGTCCGCCCGAACGAGTACTTCCATACCCGGATCGGGGACGTGCTCGGCCGCCCGACTCTGCGGCTGCTGCCCTACGGGCCCGCGCGGCTGACCGTCGAGCCCGACCAGGTCTCCCGGCGTCTGGACCTGGATCTGGGGCTCGCCCTCGCTGAGATCGTGCACACCGCCCTCGACCGCGGCTTGGTCTGCGGTACCGGCACGGCCGGCGCCGCACGGGGCTCCCCCGCGGACCTTGGCCCGCACGGTATCGGGCCTGGCGGCACGGGTCTGCGATCACCGCAGCCGCCTGATGCCGGGCCGGGCCGCCCGGACCCATCGCTGTGAACCGGCCCGCCGGTCACGCGCCGCCGCTCGCGGCGAGAACCAGGACACGGCCCCAGCAGCACCGGAGGGATTCATCATGAACAACCATGCGGACACGCACGACGGTGCGCGGAACGAGCGGCCCGCCGGTGGTTTCGGTCTCGCCGCGCAGCTGATCATGGGCCCGGACGTTCCCGCCACGGACCTGGTGGGTCAGGCCAAGGCGGTGATGGACGGCCTGGCACTGGAAGAGCACTTCCGGCTCTCGGCCGCGAATCGGCACTGGCAGATCGCGATCCACCTCTGGCCAGCACTCAAAGCCATCACGGACACGACGGGCCGGCTGACCGGGTCCCTGGTGGCCACCGGCGTCGATGCCGACCTGCTCGCCGGCGTCGGTCCGCACCCGCACTACCCGAACGACCCGCGCCGCCATCTGAGCTTCCACGCGCCGATCCCACCCACGACGAAGTGGCCGCACCACGACCTGCCAGGTCATGGGCTCGGAAGTGGCGACGATCCGGGTCGGTACGACCTGGTACTGCTCAACCTGGCCTTCCACGACGCGGCCCTGCTCGACCCAGACCGGCGAACCCGACTGGGTGAGTACCACCGCGAAGTACTGGTCAGTGCGCTGGACAGGACTGCGCCGGGCGGGTTCACGGTCGCCCTAGCCTCGCCCGTGTTCCTCGACGACCCCGAGGCCGACCTGCGTCGGATCATCGCCGAGCGGGCTGACCTGGTCGGAGCGGTGCGGCTGCCGGCCGGTGCGATGCGCCCCGACAGCCACGCCCAAGGCCCGACCGACGTCCTGATCCTGCACCATCGCGACCCGAGCCGGCCCGGCCCCGGGATCCCCGCAGCACGCGAGGTGAAGACCCGCACCGGGCAGGGACACCTGAACGAGTACTGGCTCGACAACCCCGACCACGCGCTCGGTCACCTCGAGCTGACCGAGGCCGGCACGTTCACGGTCCTGCCCGGACCCGAACCGCTGGGCCGGCTCCTGCAGGTCGCGTTCGACCAGATCGCTACCACCGCCATCACCGTCCTGACCACTGGGCCGAGCACGTCGCGGACTGACCCGCCGCCAGGCCTTTCTGCGCGGTCGCATTCCGTGGACCCGGGCGACTCCCCGCTTCTGTAGCCGCGGCTAGCCGGTCGTGCCGCAGCCGGAGCGTCGGGTGGTGCGGTGCGCACACCTGAACAACGACCGCAGTGCGAAGCGAAAGCGCACCAGTCCAGATCCGCATTCCGGTCATCGCACGGGACGCGGGCACGCACCGGGCAGGTCGACGGCGCGGCAGCTCAGGAAGCAGGAACTCAGGAAGGGGTGTCATGGACCGGTACGAGGAACGGTTGGTCGAGGCCGACCGAGCCGCGATGACCGCGCACTCCCGGGCTGACGCGACCAGCGGGCACCAGTTCCTGGCCGGGCAGATCTGGCACACCGCCCAAGCCCTGGGCGTCCCAGCGGGTGCCGACGTGCTGGTCGTGGGGTCCGGGTCCGCGCAGCTGATCGGCACCACGCCGGTCACGCACCCGACCGCGAACATGTGGGAAGGATCAGTCCCGTGGCAGGCGCAGGTCCCGCCACGGTGGCCCTACCCCGCCTACACCGTCAACCCGCAACCAGCCGCTGGCCGGGCCCGGGGACCGTTCGCCGTCCAGGTCATCTCCCAGGTCGGGCTGGACGTGCACGTCCGCAGCCTGGCGGCCTGGTCCTACCAGCAGCGCCGGTTCCACGAAGACCTCACCACGGCCCTGGAGAAGTCCACACCGGGTGGGCTCGTGTTCGCGCTGGCCAACCACTCCATCCTGGACAGTGCCGGGCTGGACAACTCCGCGCACACCCCATGGGAACGGGCCGGCCAGACCGCCGACTTCCTCGGCGCCGCCCGCCTGCCGTCCCACGCTTTGCGGGCCGAGGACCGGTGCGACGCACCGGCCGACCTGATGATCTTCCGCCGCCACTCCCCCAGATCAGACCGGCCAGGCACCGGACTCGTGGTGCCGCGATCGCAATGGATGCCGGGCGCCGGGATCCCTGTCACCACCTACTACCGCTCCCGTCGTGAGCACGTTCTGGGCCTGCCAATGGCCCGGACCGACCAGTGGGACCTGGAACAGCTGACCGTCATCGACACCAAGCGGACCTGGCAGAACCGGCTCCCGCGCGTGCTGGACCAGATCACGCACGCCCACGCGCCAACGGCCCGGCCGGGAACGTCCTCCAGTATCGGCATCTCGCCCACGCCCTGGCTGACATCGCAGGCACCGACCCGGGCCGGTGCCGAGACGGACCGGCCAGCTCCGGCCACGGACCCCGTACCGCCTCTCTGACCCGCCAGGACCGTGCTGGTCCCGGCCCGGTGAACACGACCGCTAGCGACAGGAGCAGTCCGATGGAGCCCTCGACGAAAACCACCAACCCACCATCCCGAGGCGAGCTGCGCCGCGCGATGGGCGCTGGCGACCCGGTCGCCCTGGCCGATGCCTGGCAGGTGAGCCGGCACCTGTGGCCCATGCTCCGGGCACTGGGCTACGAGAGCGGTTACCTGGGCGGGCGCGGCGCCAATAGCGACGCGCTGGCCGGCCGCGCACCGCACCTGCGACCCGCCGGCACACCACCCGGGTACCTCTCGTTCGTCGCGATGGTCCCTGACGCGTCCGAGCACGACCGGATCCAGCTGCATCACCCGGGAAGGGACCTGCCGCGGCTGCCTGAATACCGCGGGCAGCTGGGCGTCGTGCTGCAGGACGTCCCGTTCCGGCAGTCGCCCTCCACAGGGCAGCGCGCGCAGGCCCTGCCCGACTACGGGAGCAAGGTGCTGACCGAGGGGATCGTCCTGTCGGCGCGAGCAGGGATCAGCGTCTCCCTCGTGCATTCCCTGGTCCTGGACAGCCCCGACCCCGCCGGGCGCAGGAACCTCGCCCGGCAGGCCGACCTGGTCGGCGCGTTGCGGGTGCCGCCACGCCCGTCCCCCGACGGGCTGGGTGTGCCGTTCGACGTCGTCCTGCTGCGCCGTCGCCCTACGGGTGCCCGGAGCGCAGGCCACGCGTTCACGGACACCTCCCCTATCGCGCTCGGCCAGCGGCTTGTGACCATCAACGAATACTTCGCCGCCCACCCTGAGCATGTCCTGGGTCGGGTCCTACCCGGGCCCGACGGCGCAACATTGCTGGCCCCGTCGGCCGACCGGACCCGCCTGGGTCAGCGGATGCAGGAGGCGTTCACGCGGATCGGGGGCACCGCGACGCAGCAAGGCCTGACCGCACCCGGATTCCTACGCACGCCGACGTCGAACCAGCCGCAAGCCCCGGCCGCGCCGCGACCCATCGGTCAGGGCGACCGGCCGAACGCGCGCGACGACCTGCACCTCTGACGCCCGGGCGCTTGCCGCCCAATGCCCGGCAGACGGTGGCTGTCGACGACGCCACCACGTGGCTCGACAACAGAATCGGCACACACGGTCGCGACCGGCGGCGGCGGCGTGGTCACCGGCCGTGTCACGGAGATCACCCCCGAGTTCCTCGCGCGCGGCACGTGTGCGTCAGGGGTCGGCCGCATCATGGTGCTGAGCGAGACCATCAGAAAGGGCACCAGCATGAAGGCCGTGGCCACGATCGACACCCGCGCCGCCGTCCGCGGCGAAGAGAACTCCCAGGCCCGCGAGATCGAAGCCGAGGCCGCGACCTACGAGCAGGCCCGCGACATCCTGTTCGGCCAGGTGCCGGAAGACTGGATGATCATCGGCGGCATCGGCGTGCCCGACCGGGCCGACACATACCAGCCGCGCCGCCCCTAACCCAACCCGGGGCCCCAGCACCCAGCTCTGCGGCGGGCCAGTAAACCGCAGTGTTCGCACATACAATAGAACGCATGTTCGATACCGTGGCGCCTCCGACGACACTGGAGCGTGCCCGTGCTGCGCTCCAGATGGTCGAGCGTCGAGTCGGCGTCGAGCACCACGATCAGGTCGTGGAGCTCGCCCCGCCCCCGCCCGCCCCCCTGACCGCGCTGCTGCCCGACGGTGATCTGCCGACCGGCGCGGCAGTCACCGCCCGGGACTCGGTCAGCCTGATGTGCTGGCTCCTGGGCGCGACACAGCGGGAGCGGTGGATAGCGCTGGTCGGCTGGCCTGACCTCAGCCCCGTGGCGCTGGCCGAGGCCGGCGTCGACCTGGAACGCGTCGTTGCCGTGCCGAACGCTGGCGGCCGGGCGGCTGATGTCCTCGCCGCGCTCCTGGACGGCGTGGAGATCGTCGTCGCCGGCCCTCGAGCTGTGTTGACGGTGAGCGAGCGACGCCGGCTCCTGGCCCGGGCCCGGCACCGCGCCACCACGATCCTCTCTCCCGGCCCCTGGGAAGGCGCAGCGCTCGCGCTCGACGTCGAGCAGGCGAGGTGGAGCGGCCCGGACCATGGTGCCTACTGGCTGCGAGAGACCCACCTGTCCGTGACCCGTCGATCTCGCATGGACGGCGCCGGCGCACGCTTCGACGTCGCCCGGCACGGCACCACCGCCCCGACCGCGCTCGCCACCCGCGCCGCGGCCCGCCGACAGGCGGGGTGACTCGTGGTGTACGACCTCACCGGGCTGATCAACGACTGGCCCGCCGCCGCCGTCGGCGGCGTGCCCGTCAAGCCCTCCTACTCCTGGGACCCGGTCGCCGTGGTCGCGCGCCTGTGCTGGCCCGACCGCGCGATCTGGGTTCCTGGGCACGCCAACCGATGGAACAACACCTTCGTGCTCGTCTACGTCACCCCGAACGAGAACGACCGCCGCACCGATACCGGCCTGTGGCTGCACTGGACCGACGTCGCCCGTGTCGTGCCCGCAGAACCCTCCAGGGGACCGACACCGCCCGACGTGCCCAGTTCACGAGCACGTCAGGAGGCGCAGTACCGGACGCTCCCCCGCGCACCTGGGCGGGCTACCCCGCGACGGACAGGCTCATCGCCCGGCTGATCTCGCCCAGAAGCGGGTTCCGCTCGTGCACCAACTGGTGCCCGGACGGCGCAGCAGGCAACAGCAACCACGACGGTGTGGCCCGCTTGCAGCCGAGGGCCGAGGGCCGAGGGCCGAGGACCTTCGCGAGACCTCTGCCCTGGGTGCCTGCTCACTGCGTGAACCAGCACCCGCCCGGCTCCCACACTGCGTCGGCAGGTGGTGGTCGTCGTGCACCTGGCAAGGGAGACGGGACGCACTTCGGCGTCCGTGACCCGAGCAGGGAGCCACCATGACGATCCCGATTCGCCAGAGCTTGGAGGGCGTGCTTCTGACCGGGCTGCGGCCCGGCACCACACGCACTGGCGTACCCGTGCTGCGAGCACGGGTACGCGCCCAGCAGTGGCAGCGAGAGGGCGAGACGTTCACGCCCGGTGAGCCGGTCACGTGTGACCTGGTCGTCTTCCACGAGTCCACGCAGCGCACCCGGACCCGGTTCCGGCCCGGTGACGCGTTCATCGCCTCCGGGCACGTCAACACCTACGACATCACGCGCGACGGTCAGATCGTGCAGCGCGAGGAGTTCGTCGCTCGCCGGCTCGGGCACGACGCGGCACGGACCCGGTACAAGGTCACCCGCACCCGCCGACGGCCGCGCCCGGCCACACTCGCTGCGGTATCCGGCTCGGGGCGTGCGTCGTGAGCGGCCCGGACCAGGTACACGGCGCCGACCCGGACGACCCCCGCCCTCCCGGCCCGGCCCCGCAAGACGAGCTGCCGGCCGCACAGAGCGGTGTGCCTGCCGATGCGTCCGAGCTCTCGCTCTTGCGGATGCTTGGGTGGCGACACGGAGATCCGCTGCCCGACGTCGACGGTCTGGATGACGCGACGGACGAGACCAGCGACGTTCTGCCGTCTCCCACGATCCGTGCGGCTGCCAGCCCGGGCGGGGCCGCGACGCCCTCGGATGCAGACCTGCTGCTTCCGGCAGAGCCGGAACCGGTCATGCCGATCAACTGGAACACCCTCGACGCTGACCGGGCCGAGCACGAGTGGTGGCAGCTGGACGCGTTCGTCTACTGGCTGCGCGACGACTTCGGGCTGACACCGCAGGAGCTGCCGCCGATCTGGCACCGGCACCCCGAGCTGGTCTGGGAACTCTCGGCGCTGCGGACCTCGTGGCTGGCCGGGCATGCCGAGGACGCCCACCCCGGCTCCCCACTGATGTGGCTACGCGACCTGGGCGACACGCGGCGCCGCCTGCGGGACTGGGTGCAGCGCTGCGGCACCACCCTGGCCGAGGACCGCCCCACCCGCCGCACCACGTGGCCCGGTGAGGACCCGGCGCCCAGCCCGGTCCCAGTCGCAGTCACCGACCGGGCCGCGGACTTCGCGGCCTTCGTCACCGATGACGTCGCGCGACGCCGCCAGATCGAAGCCGAGGCCCAGGCCGAGATCGAACGGATCCGTACCGAGCAGATCAGTCGGCTGCACCGGTCCTGGCACCTGCCGACACCCGACGGCGATAGCCCGGCGTCAGACGAACCTCCGGCCGGCCCCGACGCGGACGGGGAGGACCGGTCATGACCGCCGCATCGCATACGCAACTGGCTTGGGAGCGGGCAGACCGCGCCGCCCTGATCGCACAGGCTCAGGCGGAAGCTACGGGTGCGCACGCTCAGCTCGCGCCCATGATCTGGGACCTGCTGCGGGACCTGGGGGCGCCGGTCGGTGGGCGGACGCTGGCGTTCGGTGTGGACCCCCAGGTCCTGCTCACGGGTGACTCGAACTGGCCTCAGGCTCGCGACGCTGACGGGTTCCCGGTGCACGACCGATGGCAGGGCCCGGTGCCCGGATCCCGGCCCAGCACGCACTGGGAGACGTTCCCGGTCACGCGCAACCCCCTGAACCTTCAGATGGCGCGACCCTTCGACGTCGCGGTCGCGTCCATGCCGTACAGCGACATCCACCTGCGCAGCCGGGAGACCCGGGCGATGCGGCTGCACAGCTTCCATGTCCAGGCCATCGAGGCCCTGGACGCGTTGGCACCAGGCGGGCACGCCGTGTTCCTGGCCAACCACTCGGTCCTGGACTACCCGGACCCGTCGCGCTGGGCACGCCTGGCCAAGATGGCCGACTTCCTCGGCGCCGCACGACTCCCGTCCCACGCGCTGCGGGCCGCCCCAGCCTGTGACGCACCAGTCGACGTTCTGGTCCTGCGGCGCCGCGACAGCGGCTACCCGGACACGGGCCTGCAGTTCCCCGACGTCCACTGGTCGACCGAAGACGGCCTCCACGAGAGCAGCTACTTCACCACCCACCGTGACCGAGTGCTCGGCACCCGTGACGTGGGCACCGACTACTGGGGCATGCAGCAGCTCGCCGTCCACGACCCTGACCGCACCTGGCCCGGTCGCCTGGTCGGCGTGTTCAACGAGATCGCCCACCAGCACGCGAACAGCACCACATACCCGACCCCGGGACGTGGCGAGCCGGCACCACGGCACGCCACCCGTCTGCAGGAGGAACCACCCGGACTGCACCTGTAACCCCGACCAGACACCAACAACTACCCGGAGACCAGGGAGAGAACATCGTGGAATTCAGCAAAGCCAGGATGGACGCGGCGCTCGAGATTCTCGCCATCGATCTGCATTCCAACACCCCGGCGCTCGAGGCGCACCACACGATCTCGAAGCAGATGTGGGGACACATCAAAGCCCTGGGATACACCAGCGGGCGCCTATTGGCCTTCGGACGCGACGCCGAGATCCTCGCTGGTGCTCCCCTGGACGCGCCCCGCACTATGGACGGACTCGTGATCGTCGACGGCGTGGAGGCCGACGAAGGCCTCAAGGACCAGATCCTGCTCTCCGGGAACCTGCCCGGAGATACCCGGTGGCCCCACTCGGACCTCGATATGAGACCGGTCGACGATTCTGAGACCGGCCCGGCGGATGTCGTGATCGCTAATCTTTCCGCGGCCGATGTCCGTCTCATGACTCGCGACCGGCAGATCGAGATCACCATCACCCACCATGACCTGATCCTCCAGGCCTTGAACTGGCTCCGGCCCGGCGGGCTCTTGGTCGCCCTGGCCCACCGCCAACTCCTGGAAGGCACTGACGCAAGGCCGCGACGCTCGATCGCTGAGCACGCCGACCTCATCGCAGCCGTCCGCCTGCCCGCCGGCGCGCTACGCCGAGCGCCGCTCCTGGACAGCCCGGTCGACCTGCTCATTCTGCGCCGCCGCGAACCCGGCCACCCGCCAAGCGGCATAGCGTTCATTCGCCGCACCCCGGTCCGGGTTCACGAGCACCCGAACATGCTGATCAACGAGTGCTACGCCCTCGCGCCACAGGCTGTTCTCGGCAACATCGTCCCCGACCCCGTCCAGCCCGGTGTCACCACCGCGACACCGTTCGGTGGGGCCTTCGGCGTCGACCTAGGCGACGTGCTCCACGAGCTCACGGACATCGCGATCGACTTCAGGCTGCACGCCACGCCACGCCCCGCGCCCGGGCCCGGGCCTCACCCGTCGCCGGCTGCGAACGAACCGCACAGGTCGACGCACGAGGCCGACGGACCCGCGTTGTAGCACGCGGACCGCTCACCGACCAACACCGAGGAGAGAGCTGTCATGCCCGCGATGAACTTCGACCAAGCGCTGCGTGCCGAACGCTGGCATGCACTCACTCTCGGCATCGCTGGTATGAGCTCCGGAGCCAACGCGTCGCGGCTCCGCACCGCAAGACGCGTGTGGGACGGATACGAGGCTTACAGCCAGAAGGTCTACGACTCGCAAATCTGGACCTACGACCCCGATCCACAGCCCTCGTTCTGCCTGTACCCGCTGATCCAGGCCGCGGGGAGCATCCAGCGTGTCGTCGACGCACCCGACTTCGCCGCCGAGGTCCTGCAGGACTTGGGCCGCGGGTACCGGGAAGAGATCGTGTCCGACGAGGACGGAACCCGCTGGGAACGCTTCCGCCCAACGATCAACGGCTACCGCGCCGCAGCACGCGAAACCGCGCACATCCGCGCCCAGCTGCAGCTCCACGGCCTCATCCCGCCCCGTCCCCGCGGGCAGGCGGTGGCCTACGGATTCCTGCCACCCCGGGACGAACCACTCGGCGAGCTGGGTATCGAGCCCCCGTTCTGAACGGCCTCAGCCCCTGCTCGACCACACCCGGCGGTGGGTCGTGGAACGGACCAACTTCTGGAACTGCTGCGGCTTCAACATCGTGCGCGTCTGCACGAGCGCCGCGCGCTGGTGATCGAGGCTTTCGTCGCCCGGATCAACGCGGTCATCGTGATCCGGCGACTGATCTGCGAGGCATGGAAGAACCACCACTGGGACGGCCGACCACGCTGCCGCCCCTGACTGCACGAGCACCTACCCGCGCGATCTCTATGTAGGGCCTTGAACGTGCAGCTCGCTCCGCATCACCCCCAGGAGTCGATTACTGTGCTTTTCGACCATCGGGAGGTTTCTGGTGAGCTCACCGACGGACGATTGAATCGCTACGACCTTGACTTCCCCAGTTATTGCCCTGCTAGCGAGCCGCATGACGCGGGCCACACCCAGAAGCCTCCCGGAGACCTTGCGGACCTCATCACTTCCAAGCAGATTCACGGCGTCGTGCGCGCTCTCGAACTGCTGGAAGGCTGCATAGAACGCTTGGCGCTGCACATCGCCATGCTCTCTCCAGGCATCGATGTCGCTGTGCCAACCACTGAGATGCCGCGCTGTGATTGTGAGTTCGCGCCGCGCACCCTCCAGGCTCACATAGGCATCGCGGACAACGTCGAGCATGTGCTCGCGGCGTGCTCGATTCAGGTCGTTCTCATGTCGGCGATCCTCGGCTACTACAGCGGCCTCTCTGCGCTTCGCCTCTGCCTCCATCATGTTCTTGCCGCTGTACCAGTTGCTGAAGATCACGCCGCCAAGGGCGACAAGCGAGACGATGAGAGGCACGAGAACCGACGGACTCTCCCAGCCCGTTGAGCCCTCGGCCACGGCGGACACCGGCTCGGGCATCTGGACGATCATGGCGGAAGCCTACAAATCGACTATCGCCACCAGCCACCGTCACACATCGACCACCGCGCCTGAGCGTGACTTGGATCCCTCACCGCCTTGTCTTGAAGGGTCGCGCGGTGGCCGCACTAGGTCTCGTCGAAGACGATGGGCCTGGCGACTGCGCTCCGCCAAGATGTGAGGCTCAACTCGCCTAGCTCCACAGCGGCGCCTGATCGCAATCAGGCCAGCAAGCAATTCGTGCCGGTCGGATGAGGCAGCCCCTCGAGCTCACACCAGCCCCGCCATGGGCGATCTGTCCTATTGGTAGTCTCCAGCCTCGTTCAAACGGCTGGTGTGGTTTGGTGCGAATGTTTCGAGGATGGTGGCGGTGCGAGTGTCGATGTTCGTGTCGGGTTCGATGTAGTGCTTGAGGGTGATCTCCGCACTTGTGTGCCCCAGGAGCTGGGCCGCGAGATCGGCGCCGGCGGCCCGGTTGATCGTGGTGGCCACGGTTCGCCGGAAGGAGTGCGGCGTCACTCCGGTGACGCCCGCTGTGGCGAGGACGTCGCGCAGCCGCCGGCGGACGTTGTTCGTCGTCAACGGTGTCCCGTTTCGGGTGCTGAACACGAGGGTGCCGGGCTCATGGCCGGCGAGCTGGACCATCCGGCCGCGCAGTGCGGTGGCGGTGTAGGTAGGGATCGCGATCCGCCGCACCGACGTCCGGGTCTTGGGATGCGGCTGCCGGTAGGTCGGCTTGCCCTTCGGGGACACGATCGTGCCTGAAACCTGCAACGTGGCAGGGGTGGTCGTCAGGTCGATGTCGCACTTCCGCAGGGCGAGGACCTCCCCGATCCGCAGAGAGGAGCCGAGCATGACCTCGATGATGACCTCCAGCTGCCCGTCCGGCTTGGGCCCAGGCGCCTTGGTCTCGCGGCGCCAGGTGCGAGCCGCGGCCCGGATCGCCTGGATCTCCTCCAGGGTCAACGCCGTGGCCTGCGTGACAGGTCGCTTGAGGCGCTTCGTGCCGGTCACAGGGTTCCTCTCGATCGCTTCATACCGGTGCGCCATCCCCAACGCCAGGTTCAACACAACCTTCGCGTGCTTAGCCCGGGAGTAGGACTGCTTGGCGAGGGCGCGCAGGAACCGGTCGACCTTACTGATCGTGATCTCCCGCAGCACAAAATGCTCGAACACCGGCAAGACCAACGTGCGCATGTCTCGCTCGTACAGGTCCTTCGTGCCCTGGGCGAGGTCGGGGTCCAGGTCGAGGTCCTCGAGCCAGACGCGGACCAGGTCGGGGAACGGGCTGTGCAGGTGCAGGTCGCTCACGCCGGCGATGATCCGGGTGCGGTGAGCGAGCCTGACCTTCAGCTCCTGCTCCGCGGCCGTGGAAGTGGTGGCGGTGGCCTCGACTAGCCGCAGGACCCCGTCTGGGTCCCGGAACCTCGCCCGCGCGGTCCATGACCTGGGACCGTTCTGGGTGGTGTTGATGCTGCCGAACGTGCCGATCGGAATCCGAGCCCTGACCACGCCTGTCACCGCCCCACCGGGCGACGTCCAGGTGCGGACTCTCGCTGCGATGCGAGCCATGCCTGCACATCGCTGACCGCGTACCGCAGGTGCTTGCCCACCCACACGCCACACGGGCCCTTCCCATCGACGCGCCAGTCGCGAACCGTTGAGACGGGGATACCGAGGTACTCGGCCAGGTCGTGGGATGTCAGCAGTGGTTCGAGCCCACTCGTCAGGGCTTCGGGTCGTTGGTTGGTTTCCATGACTGTCAGGTGCACCCGAGACAACATCACTTCCGCCCGTACGAACCTCCCAACGAGAGACGACAGCAAGCCCGACCAGGCTTCCCTGAGGATTTACGTACCCACCTTTTTGCCACCGGATTGAACCCGTGCCCAACCCGATCCAGTCCGATATGATCGGGGCGGTGCGCAGCCGCGTACCTGCGAGATTCCAACGATTTCTGCGGAATCCCATCAGTCTTGATCGTCCGGCACAGGCCCCTGATTACTACAAGGGGTCGCAGGTTCAAATCCTGTCAGCCCGACAGATCGCCCCTCACCTGTTCACGCAGGTGAGGGGCGTTTTTCGTTGCCTTGAAGCCCTCACTTCGACGGACATCGGAACGGAACTTGTCCCCGATCCGTCCCCGATCCGGGTACATGCCGGCTCCGCGTCGTTGGCAGCCGGCGTAGTCGATGCCGCACTGCCGGCCGCCCACCAGGCACCGAACGTCGCCCCGGCGTCGGTCAGCGCTCGATGGTCCGGGTGCAGGTAACGCGCAGTCATGGCCGGGTCCTGGTGGCCGGCCACCCGCTGGAGCACATGGAGCAGCACCCCGCTGTCGGCCATCCAGGTAAGGGCCGTGTGCCGGAGCCCGTGCCGGACGAGTCCGGCGATACCGAGGTCCGTCACGAGCCGGTCCCAGTCCATGGCATCCCGAAGCGTCGCGGTCGTGATGGTGCCGCCGCGTGGTCCCTTGATCAGCGGCGAGTCGTCGAGCCGACCGGCAGCCGTCAGACGTTCGAGCGTCTCGCGAGCCGGCTAGATGATCGGCACGACACGATTGCGCCGGCCCTTGGTCGACTTCACGATCAGCCCGCCACGCCCGGGATACTTCTGCCGGCGCACGTAGATCAAGCCGGCCGTGAGGTCGACGTCACCGACAACGAGCCCGGACACCTCACTGATCCGCATCCCCGTCGTCGCGAGCAGCAGCACCATGTCACCCCAGCACTGATCCCCACGCGCTTCCACGACGGCAGCAACGAGCTTGTCGAGCGTCGCCACGTCAGGCAGCGCCAGCTCACGAGGATTGACGTCGGACCCGTCCTTGACCTGGCCCGGTTGCTTGCGCCGAGCACGATCCTTGGCCGGATTCCTCGGCAGCAGACCGTCACGCACAGCGTCATCCAGGACATGGACCAGGGCCGCGACCGTGCTCTTCACCGTCGAGTGGCCGGAGGTCTTCTCCCACCGATCGATCGCCCGATCGATGAGGCTGGCCGTGACCATGCCGACCGGGATGTGCCCGAGCTCCGGGATGACTCGCAGCTTGAGGCCGGCCGCGTACGGGTCATAGGTCGAGGTCCGATCGATGGATCGGGCCCACCGCTCCCCCATCGCGTTGATGTACGCCTCCAGGGTCTGGCCCGGGTTCACGCCGGTACGCGCGATCGACTTCTGCTCATCGATCCAGGCGTGCGCTGCCTCGTCCGACGAGAACGTAGCGGCGGCCTCTTCACGGACGTGCGACACCTGATGGGTCCAGCGAACCCGCGCCAGGTACCGGGTGCCGAGCCGCGCGCCTTCACGGGTACGGACATCACCACGCACATCCGCACCGAGCGGAGGCACTGCCTGCTTCTTCTTGGCCCCGGTCATGATGCAGCCTCAGCGCGCGAGGGCCCCGTCTGTGCGACATTCGCCCGGATCCACTCATCGAGCAACGCGAGCGGATACCGGTACACACTGCCGATTCGCTCGTCCTGGAAGTTGCCAGACCCGGAGCCGGCGAACAAGGCAACAGAGGAACAGAGCAAAACGAACCAACCCCGGCGTTCCCAGCACAGGCTTCATCTATCGGTCGATGCTCACCCGCGCGTTCCCGGCGATCGTCGCGGGCAGCGCCACCTTGGTCAAGGACGGCACCGTCGCACGGGCAGGTCAATGGCGTCCTTCGAGGTAGCGACACGGTCGTGCAGGGCCCGATCCGGCTGTCCCGGGCGTCCCGCTTGACCACGGTCCTGTCCGCGAACCAGCAGCAGGCCACCACCACCTGGTCCAACGACGGCCAGGGCCAGCTGCCCGGCGGGTGTCCGCGCTCGACCTGTCCAGTCTGTAACTGCCGTGCCAACACTCGACCATCGCGCAAGGCAGAGGCAGCTTTGCCCGGCGCTCTACATCGACTTCGACGTCGGCGGCGACACGCCAGCTACGGGGAATGGCTCAATGACGAACACAGCAGGGCATGCATCTCCATTGCCAATGCGGGACCAAGCACTAGCTGCGGCTTTGCAATACCGACCCTAGCTCGTCAGAAACTTCTCGCCGCTGCCGAAGACTGAGGAACGCAAGATAGACGACCACGCAGACGTTCAAAGCGATGGCCAGCGGGAGAGCCACGGACGGGAAATGCAAAAGAATGCCGGAACTCGTAAGCAGCGTTACCCCAAATGCCACCAATCCGCCAATCATAAGAAGCCGACGAGTAGGTTGATCCTTTCGAAAGATCGTCGCCGCGAGCAGAAGCCAGGCTCCCACAATCGAACCGGGCCCAATCAAAAAGAACGTTAGGAAGAACGCAGCGACTGCGATGGCGAGATCCACAAAGGCAACCAACACCCCAGCCTTGAGCCGGCCGATGATACCCGCACCGCAGATCACGCCCACGATTGGAACCACAAGAATGCCCAGTACAAGAATTAGCGGCCACCCGCCGTACCCGGTCGACCAGGGCACCGACCACATGGGAACCACTACACCAGCAACGCCCCCCAGCGCCGACGTCACGAGTACCACGAAACCAGCACGCTGTTCTGCCTCACTCGGCGACCCAACCATCTTATTCCCCGTTCGCATGTGTCGAGTATAGTTCCCGCGCCAAGCCCGACGCAGCCTCGTTCC